>JBKJQT010000013.1:0-2599 GCA_046593855.1 Candidatus Nitrotoga sp.
CGCCGGTGGCAAATAGTGTGCGCATTGCGGCACGGATACTGTCGATATATTGGCGTGCGGCAAACCCATCGCGTTTGCCCAGCCCGACTAGTAGTACCCGTTCGCTCGGAATGTTGGGCACTTTGTGCAGCAGTAGCGTGGTAGCGATTTTGCCACTCATGTCTCCGCGCGCGATGATAGTGCTGAGCGTGTTCTTGGCTGCTTGGTCTAGTATTTGTGCTGCGTCCGATAGCATTCCACCCTCAAATACACCGACCACCACGCAACCGCCACGCTGTTTTTCCGGGTTGCCCAGTTTTATGCTAAATTCCACTTGTATCTCCTTCATGATTTTTGTTTTACACAAAATGCCGGATTATCCGCAGATCCCAAAGCAAAAGTCAAAGCCGTCACGCTTTGAGTTATTGCGTGTCAGTATTTTTCATCGTGAGCTAGTGCGCGAGTCCGCTGGCATGGGACTATTGGTATTTGCCATTCTACTCGGTATTGTTGTATTCACTCAGTTGGTTCGCTTGTTAGGTCAATCCGTTAGTGGTTCTTTAGCGGTGGATGGCGTGCTGGCATTGTTGGGCTTTAGTGCTTTGAATTACATGCCAGCCTTGCTTTCTTTAAGTTTGTTTCTGTCGGTGTTGTTAACGCTGACGCGTAGTTACCGTGACAACGAGATGGTGGTGTGGTTCAGCTCAGGTATAGGGCTGACACGGTGGATACGTCCGGTGATGTGGTATGCGCTGCCGGTGGTGTCCCTGATTGCATTGTTAAGCCTGGTGTTGTCGCCTTGGGCGATGTCTCAAGTGGAAGAATTAAAGCGCAGACTGGATAGCCGCGATGACGTAACCGCAGCCTCACCCGGAACATTTCGCGAATCCAAGCAGGCTGATCGTGTGTTTTTTATTGAAAACGTGGATGTGGGCAAAAATCGAGTTGGAAACATTTTTGTGCAATCGTTGCAGCATGGCAAGATGGGCACCATGGTGGCTAAGCAGGGTATGCAGGAAACTGCACCTAACGGTGATCGTTTCCTGGTATTACTAAATGGTACGCGTTATGAGGGAGCACCTGGGCAGCTTGATTTCAAGATTGTTGAATTTGAGCGCTATGCGGTGCGCATTAAGGCAGTGGAGGCGAAGCAGCGACCCGTACCTACCGATTCATTACCCACTTTACAGTTGCTACAAAATCTTAACAGCGGGAATTTATCCGAATTGGAGCGGCGGCTGAGTTTTCCGCTCGGTGCGCTGATCTTACCCCTACTGGCAATCCCGTTAAGTTTCGTTAATCCACGCGCCGGACGTTCACTCAATCTCATTATGGCGCTGGTGATTTACATGCTTTATAACAATCTGATCAGCGTCACTAACACATTGGTTGGACAGGGGAAACTGGGTCCAGTCATTGGTTTTTGGGGTATCCATGTACTGATGTTGATGTTGATGATATTACTGTTTTATCGTCGTCTGTTGGTGTTCTCCGTGCGGCGGTGGGCGCGATGAGGCTGTTGACCCGTTGTCTGGCACGTGAGATATACGCCAGCATCGCACTGGTGCTTGCTGCCTTGCTGATGCTGTTTTCCTTCTTTGACCTGATACATGAACTGAATGTACTGGGCAGCGGTAATTATCATCTAGGCTATGCGTTACTGTTTGTGTTGCTGACAGTGCCTGGCCGAATCTATGAATTGTTTCCAGTAGCAGTACTGATAGGCGCAATTTTTGCGCTGACACAGATGGCTGCTAATTCGGAATTGACTGTTTATCGTTCTTCTGGCGTTTCACTGCGGCAAATGGTAGTAGCTTTGTTTAAGATAGGTTTGCCACTCGTTCTGTTGACTTATCTGTGTGGTGAAATGATTGCCCCGCTTAGTGAACGCATGGCGCAGGAACTAAGGCTTAAAGCCCAGAATGCTGAAGTGTCACTTAGAGAATTTCGTTCTGGCGTGTGGGCTAAAGATGAACGCAGTTTTGTAAACATAAAAAACGTGCTTCCAGATACTACACTATTAAATATTAGTATTTATGAATTCGATGAGAGTTACCATCTGCGTGCCATTACTGCAGCAAAACGCGCTGCTTATGTGGAAAAGAATCGCTGGCAACTGGAAGGCGTGACGCAAACCCTTTTTAATAAACAAGGTACGACAGTAAACCATCAGGCAAGCATGGAATGGCGCTCGGCTCTTAACTTGGGTATTCTGAGGGCGATACTGGTGGGGTCGCAACAAATGTCGGTGGTGAATCTTTATCAATATATCCACTACCTGCGCGACAACCATCAGAAGACTGTGACTTACGAAATTGCTATGTGGAACAAGCTGGTGTATCCATTTGCAGTGCTGGTGATGTTGTTATTGGCTTTGCCCTTTGCTTCACACCAGCGGCGCGAGGGCGGAATTAGCGCCAAAATATTCTTGGGTATTATATTGGGACTAGCTTTTCATTTTGTGGGTAAGCTATTCACCAATTTGGGCGCACTCAATGAGTGGCAGCCTTTGCTGAGTGCGGTGGCGATACCACTACTGTTCTTGTTCCTGGCGACGGGGGTGCTGTGGTTGACTGAAAGACGTTGATACTGTTTTAATCAATCCTAACGCGTCCAATTT
>JBKJQT010000232.1:0-2652 GCA_046593855.1 Candidatus Nitrotoga sp.
TCAAGAGCCGCCCAGAGTTACACAAGGATTGCGTAAGCGAGGAGCCGGGGGTTTACATCAGTGAATTATTTAACGACTTCTTTTAGAGCCGACCATAAAAAAGTACAATTCGTCATACCCGCGAAGGCCAGAATCCGGATGCTCTAATCAATCTATTTACTCTGCCACAAGATAACAATGCACGCGGTGCGAGGCGCTAATTATGGTCTCACTTGGATAAACTTCGCGACATTTCGCCATGGCTTGTACGCAACGTGTGTGAAAGTGGCAGCCCTGCGGCGGATGAGAGGGAGAGGGCGTTTCCCCAGCCAGACGAACAATTTTCATGCCCTGACCATCTATTCTCGGCACTGCAGACAGCAATGCCTGAGTATAAGGATGCTTAGGGTCATGCAAAACTTCCTCTACCGTGCCGCGCTCGACGATACGTCCCAAATACATTACGTATACCTCGTGCGCGAGATATTCCACCACCGCCAGATTGTGCGAAATAAACAGGTAGCTTAATCTTAATTGCTGCTGCAATGATTTCAGTAAATTTAAAATTTGCGCCTGCACCGAAACATCCAGCGCGCTGGTCGGTTCATCGCAAATCAGCAGATTCGGATTAACTGCCAGCACCCTGGCGATAGCGATACGCTGCCGCTGCCCGCCGGAAAACTCATGCGGATATCGCCACTTAGAAGCTTTTGCCAGCCCAACCTGTTCCAGCAATTCATCTATGCGACGTTGCCGCTCATCGCTATTTTTAGCGATAGACAGTGCATCCATGCCCTCCTGTAAAATTTCCGCTACGCGCATCTTGGGATTCAAAGATGCATACGGGTCCTGAAATATCATTTGCATCCCGGCACGATGTTTGCGCAATTGCCTCGCATTTATGCCAATAAGTTCGTGGCCCGCAAAACGCACGCTGCCTGCGGTAGGTGTAATGAGTTGCAGCAGCGCCTTGCCTACCGTGGTTTTACCGCAACCGGATTCACCTACCAGCGCCAGCGTACGCCCCTCTGGAATGTTCATTGACACTCCATCTACCGCTTTAACGTGACCTACCGTGCGCTGCAATATGCCTTTGTGGATAGGAAAGTGAACTTGCAGGTTTTCCACTTGTAAAAGTGAGGCGCCCCTCCTTTCTTCTCCATTCCCTTCCCCACTTGCGGTAGATGGGCCGGGGGAGAGAGGGGGGTTTAAGTTTAATTTCTCATTCCCCATCTGCGATGTGTACAGATGGCATCTTACCCCCTGGCCGTTTTCCAGCTGCGTCCATCCCGGCACCTGCTCGTGACACAGCGCCCACGCTTTATCGCAGCGCGGAGCGAATCTACAAGCTGCAAGTGGCGCACCTAATGGGGGTACATTGCCCGGAATGGCCGCTAATGGTTGTCCACTATGTCCAGCACCCGGTAATGCGGCAAATAATTTTTGCGTATAGGGATGAGCGGGACGTGCGAACAATTGCTCACGCGACGCCTGCTCAATAATTTGTCCGGCATACATCACCCCGACCTGATGTGCCATTTGAGCGACTACGCCCAGATCATGTGTTATCAGCAACAACGCCATACCAGTTTTTTGCTGCGTATCGCGCAACAGTTTAAGCACCTGCGCTTGTATGGTCACGTCGAGAGCGGTGGTTGGTTCGTCTGCGATCAACAACTTGGGTTGTCCGGCCATTGCCATTGCAATCATCACGCGTTGTTTCATGCCACCGGAAAGCTGGAATGGAAATTCAGACACACGGCGAGGGGCATCGGAAATACCCACCTGCTCCAGCAATTCAACACAACGCGGGCGAACTTCTTTGCCCCGCAGTTGCTGATGCAATGTCAATACCTCGGCAATCTGATCGCCCACCGTCATCACTGGGTTCAAACTCAACCCCGGCTCCTGAAAAATCATTGCCATCTGACCACCGCGCACTTCGCGCATGGCATATTCTGGCAGTGCCAAAATATCTTCTTCATCAAGTTTAATCTCACCGCTGGCGACGCGTATTCCATCCGGCAGCAAACGCATTAGTGATAATGCTGTCATAGATTTGCCACAGCCGGATTCACCCAGGAGCGCAAAAGTCTCGCCCTGTTTAATACTGAACGATATGTCGTCCACAATGCGCGCACCATTGTTGAGGCGCGTCACCAAACCGTCTACATTCAGTATAAATTCCCCACTTCCAATTTCTGGGGGGGCGCTGGGGAGGGGGCGAAGCGGGTTAAGAGAGAGGTCAGATTTCATGCAGCCACCTCCGTCCGGTTCAAGCGCGGATCAAATGCATCACGTACCGCATCAGCAAACAGATTGGCGGCCAACACCAACACCAGCATGAATCCGAACGCAGCCGCCAGCGTCCACCACACCATCGGCTCGCGCCCCATCTCCAGGCGGGCAGAGTTTATCAACGTGCCAAAGCTCATCGTACTCGGGTCAACCCCTACACCGACATAGGATAGCACCGCCTCGGCCAGTACGAGGCTGCTGAAATCCATTACCACTGCAATTAGTACGATGTGCATCACATTCGGCACGATATGGCGAGTCAGGATGCGAGAAGATGAAACGCCGAATGCCTGCGCTGCCTGGATGTATTCCAGCTCTCGCAACTTAAGTGTCTCGCCACGTAGCAGGCGACATAGCCCGGTCCAGCTGGTCACA
>JBKJQT010000359.1:0-5486 GCA_046593855.1 Candidatus Nitrotoga sp.
AATATTAACAGCCCGTGAGCACCAATGTTTGGTGTGGAGTGCAAACGGGAAAACGAGTCAAGAAATAGGTCTTATTTTAGATATTTCGCGACACACTGTCTATTTTCATTTAAAAAAAGTAGCTGCAAAATTCAATGTTTACGGCACTCGTCATGCCATTAGCCGAGCAATGGAAATGGGTTTAATAAAGCCAAATTAATTTTCGAAAAAGTGAGGTTGGCGCTTTTATCATAAGACGTGTCAACGCTAAATAGAAATGTCCCCTCGCCTGCAAAGTAAAAATGTCCCTTTCTTTTTCGTCATCGGTGGTATTGGATAACGATTTTGCTACCGATGGGGGATTTGCCGATGTGTATTTTTCTCCAAGGGTGACCAGCTACTGGTTTGTGCTGTCGACAATTGGGATTACTGAGTTACCAGCTCGCGTAGTACATAAGGCAGAATGCCGCCATGACGGTAGTAATCCACTTCGACGGGCGTGTCGATTCGCAGCAGCAGCGCAACTTGGTGCGTGCTACCGTCTCGGCGTTTGATGGTGAGTACAACATCCTGTTGTGGCTTAAGGAAATCTGCGATGCCGGTAAGATCGAAGGTTTCTTCGCCGGTCAGGTTGAGCGAAGTCACGCTGTCATTGCCCTTGAACTGTAATGGCAGCACGCCCATACCCACCAGATTGCTGCGATGGATACGCTCGAAGCTTTTCGCCACAACAGCTTTTACGCCAAGTAATTGCGTTCCTTTCGCCGCCCAATCTCGAGATGAGCCAGTGCCATATTCTTCCCCGGCGAAAATAACTGTGGGAGTGCCGTCTGCGATGTATTTCATGGCTGCATCGTAAATCGCTATCTGTTCGCCGTAGTAAAGTGTGTAGCCGCCTTCCACGCGACTGCCGTCGGCGTTGGTAGGCAGCATCAGATTTTTGATGCGAACGTTGGCGAAAGTACCGCGTATCATCACCTCATGATTGCCACGGCGTGCGCCGTAGCTGTTGAAATCCTTGATGGCCACGCCTTTGCTTTGCAGGTATTTGCCAGCAGGGGTGGAAGATTTAAAACTGCCAGCTGGACTAATGTGATCGGTGGTAACTGAGTCACCGAAAATGCCCAGCGGCTTGGCATTGTGGATGTCGGAAACGCTACCGACAGTCATGGAAAAATCGTCGAAAAACGGCGGACGCGCAATGTAGGTGGAATCGTCCCACTGGTACTGGTTGCCGGTGGGGGCAGGAATGGCGTTCCACAGCGGCAGGTCACGAGTCAGGTCACGATATAGCCTGCGATATACCATTGGGTCAGCGGCAAATTTCATTGCCGTATGGATTTCCGCACTGCTCGGCCAGATATCTTTCAGATAGACTGGCTGATCGTTGCGGCCGATGCCAAGTGGTTCACTGTCCAGATTGATGTTTACCCTGCCAGCCAGCGCGAAGGCAACTACCAGCGGCGGGCTGGCAAGGAAGTTGGCCTTGATGTTGGCGTGGATGCGTGCCTCAAAGTTGCGGTTGCCAGACAACACGGCTGCGGCGATCAGATCGTGGGCGAGAATTGCATCTTCGATTTGTGCTCGCAGCGGGCCGGAGTTGCCAATACAAGTGGTGCAACCATAGCCCACCAGGCGGAAGCCAAGTTGTTCCAGATAGGGTAGCAAACCAGCATGGGTCAAGTAGTCCGTTACCACGCGTGAGCCGGGAGCCAGCGATGTTTTGATATGCGGTTGCACGCGCAGGCCTGCTTCTACCGCTTTTTTCGCCAGCAAGCCTGCCGCCAGCATCACACCGGGGTTGGAGGTGTTGGTACAGGAGGTGATGGCCGCTATTAATACATCGCCATGGCGGAGCTGTACTGCCGGCATCATCTCACCGCTTGTTTCGCAGCGCACGCTGGATGTCGGGCGGTTGTCCATCATCTCGATTTCAGTCACGGTGCTGGTGTTGCAATTACTTTGTGTGCCGGTGCCAGTCGGTGCGGTTTCCTGATCCTGCAGACCGCCTCCGGTGATCGGCACACACACGTTTCCGCTAAGGTCGGCCAAATCGGTGATATAATGTTTACCCAAATTTTCAGCGGGCTGGTTGAAGCCGTTCTCTGCAACTGACTTGCTGAACAAGGTGTTGAAATTCTCCTTCATCCCGGAGAGCGGTACGCGATCCTGCGGACGTTTTGGTCCGGCCAGAGAAGGCTGGATGCTGTTCAAGTCCAGCTCTACCACGCTGCTGTAATCGATCGCGTCTGCCTCAGGTATGCCATACAGCCCTTGCGCTTTGAAGTAAGACTGGAAGGCATCCACTTCTTCATCGCTGCGTCCAGTATTGCGCAGGTAGTCCAACGTTCCGTCGTCCACCGGGAAGAAGCCCATTGTCGCGCCATATTCCGGCGCCATGTTGGCGAGGGTGGCGCGATCCGGCACGGTAAGCGCAGCGGTGCCCGCACCGAAAAATTCCACAAACTTTCCCACCACTTTATGCTTGCGCAGCAGTTCGGTGACGGTCAACACCAGGTCGGTCGCGGTGATGCCTTCGCGCAGCTTACCCGTGAGATGAACGCCCACCACGTCCGGCGTGAGGAAATATACCGGCTGGCCGAGCATACCTGCTTCCGCCTCGATGCCGCCCACACCCCATCCGACCACGCCGATGCCATTAATCATAGTGGTGTGGCTGTCGGTACCTACCAGCGTATCGGGATAATAAACGCCGTCTTTTTGCAGCACGCCGCGCGCCAGATATTCCAGATTCACCTGATGCACGATGCCGACGCCGGGGGGCACCACCTTGAACGTATCAAATGCCTGCATGCCCCATTTCATGAATTTGTAGCGCTCATTATTGCGTTCAAACTCCAGTTCCATGTTGAGTCGCAGCGCATCCGGACTATTGTAATAATCCACCTGCACCGAATGATCCACCACCAGATCCACTGGCACCAGCGGTTCAATGATCATTGGATCTTTGCCCATCTTCGCAGCGGCATCGCGCATGGTGGCGAGATCAACCAGCAGCGGGATGCCGGTAAAATCCTGCAACACAATACGTGCCACTACGAACGGAATTTCTTCGGTGCGCGGTGCATTCGGCTGCCAGTTCGCCAGTTGGTGAATGTGCGCTTCACTGATTTTCTTGCCATCGAAATTGCGCAGTACCGCTTCCAACACAATGCGGATGGAAACTGGCAAGCGTGAAATATTGCCCAACCCCGCTGTTTCGAGTGCTTTCAAGGAATACAGCGTGCCACTCTTGCCGTTGGCGAGGGGAAAAGTTTGACGAGTATTGAACAGATTATGTGACATGGCGATGGCCTCGAAAGAAAGCTATGAACGAAAAGAAAGAACGCGATTATAACGCGGTAGGCTGGATCGGGCATCGATCAGCTTAAATTGTAAGGTGCCTCTAAAAATTCAATTTCTAAGCAAGACAAGGTCCGAGTAAAATATTTGAGCGCAGCATATGATTAATATGTAGCTAAAATTCTATAAAGTAGGGCAGTAAATGAGAATTTAGGGTAAGCAGGAAAGTTGTAATGGGACTACTGGCAAAATTGAATTGTTATAAGTACCTTTAAATTGCCTTCTATAACTATGAGCAAACGGTGCCTGTTTACTCGGGAGGCACCTTCCCTGTTTAACCCCCATTCAAATTAATATCTAACCTGCATAATAAATTTTATACGGGGTATTATTGATTAATTTTTATTATTTTTGCTGTCGTCAGCATCCATCTTCATGTCCGTAGAATCATCCATATTTTTGTTCATAGCATTACCCGTCTTCTTTTGCCAAGCATCGTCTATCTTTTTGTGCTCAGGATTATCCATTTTCTTGTGTCCGGCATTACCCATCATCTTCTTGAGCCCGGCCTTCATTTCTTCCAGGGTAATTTGGTCGTTACCGTTGACATCCAACTCCTTAAATTTCTTTGCATGGAATGTATTAAACTCTTCATTACTGACCATTCCGTCACTATTAGTATCCATAGCTTTGAACATTTTTTCCTGCATTTTCCCATCCATTTTTCCAGAACGTGCATCACTATTAGCGTGTGCTAAAGTAGTGCCCAATATAAAACAGGAAGTAATGGTGAGGTAATTTGAAGTTTTTTTCATGTGTATCTCCATTTATAAATTTTTGAAAGATTATGTGACAGAATTTCAACATGCCGACTTGTCGTTTTTAAGAATTTTAACAAGATCAATTTGACCATAAGGCAAATTCCGCAAGAAGAATATCAAGGCATCTCGTGCTTGGTCTGTACGGTATCACATATAGTGGACAATACTCATGAGGGTCGTGTTTGCTCCCGTCTATGAGCAGCCAGCGCTACCTTTACCTTTCGGGGGCTTTGATAGCGCGCAGCTGATTGAATACTTTATCAACCTCAAGTTGTGCGGTCGACCGGGTCGGGACTGGTAGATAAATTTAGTCACAGTTAAGTGTTCTCACATTCGAGGTGAGCCAGTGCTCCCAAGCCTGCGACGCGACCGCTTGCAAAACAGGCGGTGAGCAAATAGCCGCCGGTAGGCGCTTCCCAATCAAGCATTTCGCCTGCACAGAAAACACCGGGCATGGCACGCACCATCAAGCATTTATCTAGCGCCTCGAATGCGACGCCCCCCGCGCTGCTGATGGCCTCATCCAGCGGACGCGGTGCGATGAGCCGTAACGACAATGATTTAATCGCAGCCGCAAGGCGCTCGGGGTTGGCGAAGTCTGAGGGCGGCACCAGATCGCGCAGCAGGCCAGTTTTTACCCCCTTGATGCTTGCTCGGCTCTGCAAATGGCTGGCCATCGAGCGGGAACCGCGCGGATGCGCTATCTCGGCGATGACGCGCGGCAAATCTTTTCCGGGCGTCAGATCAAGGTAAATGATTGCCGCGCCTGTGGCTGCAATCGCATCGCGCAGGAGTGCAGACAACGCGTAGATAAGTCCGCCTTCAATCCCGGTCGCCGTCACCATGAGGTCACCCTGTCGACGGTGGATCCCTCCTGCTGCATCGATAAAGGTCACAGTCACCGCTTTTACCGGATGCCCAGCGAAGCGGGATTTGAAGTGCTCGCTCCAGCCGACATCGAAACCGCAGTTTGCGGGCTGCAATGGCACGATGGGAATGCCGCGCTGCTCGAGAAGCGGCACCCATGCGCCATCGGAACCGAGCCGCGCCCAACTGCCGCCACCCACTGCCAGCACCACGGCATCGGCATTTGCAGTGTGCTCGCCCTGTGGTGTGGCAAAACGAAGCGAACCATTTTCATTCCACCCGCACCAGCGATGGCGCATATGGAAATGCACGCCTGCCTCACGCAAGCGGTGCAGCCAAGCGCGCAAGAGCGGCGCTGCTTTCATGTCAGTCGGGAATACGCGCCCGGACGTGCCGACGAATGTCGCGATGCTGAGGCTGTGCACCCACTCTCGCAGAGCCTCCGGCCCGAAGGCGTCAAGCAGCGGCTTGATCTGGGCGCGGCGTGCACCGTAGCGTGAGAGAAATGGTTCTATT
>JBKJQT010000414.1:0-4920 GCA_046593855.1 Candidatus Nitrotoga sp.
ATGGCTCCTTGTCCCCTCGTGCCGTCATGTTTGCCGCGTTGGGTATGAATGGCGTTCAACAATTAACTGTGACATAGCCATAAACAAACTTCAGTTCAATGTAAAGCAAGAATAGTGGCACACTTTAAAAAGAAGACCTTAAAAACGTAAAAAACTGCTTGCGAAAACGTTTCTACCCACATTGGGAGGGTCAGGTCTCAATACTGTTCGTTTAGAAGTGAAATCCGGATATTTGAAAAGTTTAGCCAACTAATTTTATTAGATTACTTTATTAGTCGAACAGTATGGGACCTGATCCCTAGCTCTTTTGGCCTTTAGGTCTTTGTAATTTGATACTACCCAACTTGATGAGTTTATTAAAAACCCGCTAACCGCTGCAACAACTTCTCATGTATCCCGCCAAATCCGCCATTACTCATGATTAGAACGTTATCGCCGGGGCGAGCTGCCGCAACAATGGCAGCAATCAATTCGTTCAGATTATCTTTTATGATAGCCCGATCTCCCAGCGGAGCGAGTACCGCGTGCGCATCCCAACCTAGGTTGAAGTCGTAGCAAAATACCATGTCGGCATCCTTGAGACTGTCGGGCAGGGCGTTTTTCATTACGCCGAGTTTCATGGTATTGGAACGCGGCTCCAACACCGCCAGAATGCGCGCGCTGCCTGCTTTGGCGCGTAACCCTGACACAGTAGTGGCAATCGCAGTAGGGTGATGCGCGAAGTCATCATATACGGTGATACCGTTTACCACGCCGCGCACTTCCATGCGCCGTTTGACATTTTTAAATTCGCTTAATGCTGCCAGGCCTTGCGTTACGGGTACACCGGCATGACGCGCGGCGGCGATTGCGGCGATTGCGTTCAAGCGGTTGTGTTCGCCCATCAAGTCCCATTTCAGTTCACCCTGCGCTTCACCATTAAAAGCCACGCGATTATCTGCGTCGATGTTCCAGCCTTCCGCACAGGCAAATAATTCCACTGGCGTCCAGCAGCCGTGATTGATTACGCGCTTTAATGCATCGGCACGGCCGTTGCTGATAATCAACCCGTTGCCGGGCACCGTACGCACCAGATGATGGAATTGTGTTTCGATGGCGGCGAGGTCGGCAAAGATGTCAGCGTGATCAAACTCCAGATTGTTGAGGATGACGGTACGAGGATGGTAATGAATGAATTTGGAGCGTTTGTCGAAGAAGGCGGTGTCATATTCATCTGCTTCAATGACGAAAAAAGGCGTATCGGTTAAACGCGCAGAGAGTCCAAAATTCTGCGGCACGCCGCCGATCAGGAAACCCGGGTTCAAGCCCGCATATTTCAGTATCCACGCTAGCATTGATGTGGTAGTGGTCTTGCCATGTGTACCTGCAACTGCCAGTACCCACTTTTCCTGTAGCAGATTTTGCGCCAGCCATTGCGGGCCGGAGATGTAGGGCAGGTTACGATTGAGGATTTCTTCCATCAGCGGATTTCCGCGCGAAACCACATTGCCGATAACGAAAATGTCCGGCTGTAGGGTGATCTGCTCCGGGTCGAAGCCTTCAATCAGTTCTATGCCTTGCGCTTCAAGTTGCGTGCTCATCGGCGGGTAAACGTTGGCATCACAGCCGGTGACGCGATGACCTGCTTGCTTGGCCAGCACGGCAATGCCGCCCATGAAGGTGCCACAGATACCCAGTATGTGGATGTGCATGTTATGCCCTGAAAATAAAAAACACCGCACCCATCAGGCACGGTGCGGTAATGGTCGTTTTAATAATTAAACAGTCGATACGCGATCAAGATATTCAAAGTCGGGCACAGAATTAAGCATCATAATTTAACACGGGCGCTAACCAGCGTTCGGTTTCTTCAAGGCTTAAGCCCTTGCGTTGCGCGTAGTCTTCAATCTGATCTTTGTCTGCTTTTGCCGTAGCAAAATACTGCGATTGCGGATGTGAAAAATAAAAACCACTTACTGCTGCAGTCGGCAGCATGGCAAAACTTTCAGTCAGCGTAATGCCGGCCTTGTTGGGTGCATCCAGCAGTTCAAACAGCGCGCGTTTCTCCGTGTGATCAGGGCAAGCCGGGTAGCCTGGGGCAGGGCGGATGCCGCGATATTTTTCATTGATTAAATCTTCAGTGCTGGTCTGTTCGTCGGCGGCATAGCCCCAGAATTCGCGTCGAATACGGGCATGCAGCAGTTCGGCGAAGGCTTCGGCCAGACGGTCGGCCAGGGCTTTCAGCAGGATGCTGTTGTAGTCGTCATGCTTGCTTTCGAATTCCGCCACGCGTTCATCAATGCCGATGCCGGTGGTAACCGCAAACGCGCCGATATAATCGGCCACGCCACTTTCTTTGGGCGCAATGAAATCCCCGAGACTGAGGTTGGGCTTGTCTTCCGGCTTGACCATTTGCTGGCGCAGGTTGTGCCAGGTCATCGCCACCTGGCTGCGTGACTCATCCGTGTAAATTTCGATGTCGTCGCTATTTACACTGTTGGCCGGAAACAGGCCAAACACAGCGTTTGCACCTAACCACTTTTCATCGATGATGCGCTTGAGCATGGCCTGCGCATCTTGGAACAAATTGCGTGCTGCTTCGCCAATCACTTCATCATTGAGAATTTTTGGATAGCGGCCGGACAGTTCCCAGGTCTGGAAGAATGGCGTCCAGTCGATGTAGGGGCTGATCTCTGCCAGCGAGTAGTCGCTGAGCGCTCGCACACCGATAAAGCTGGGCTTGGGCGGTGTATAGTTGGCCCAATCGGTTTTCAGGCCATGCGCGCGCGCGTCTGCCAGTTTGTAACGTGCACCTTGAGGTTTTTTGTTGGCATGCAGTTCGCGCGTCTTGGCATAGTCGGCCTTTATGCCTGCTACATAACTGTCGTGTAAAGTGCTGCTCAACAGGTTGTTGCACACCCCCACCGCACGCGATGCGTCCGTCACATAAACGGTGACGCCGCTGGTATAGTTAGGCTCTATTTTCACTGCTGTATGCACGCGTGAAGTGGTTGCGCCGCCAATCAGCAATGGGATAGTGAATCCTTGGCGCTGCATCTCTTTGGCTACATACGCCATCTCTTCCAGTGAGGGCGTAATCAATCCGGACAGGCCGATCATATCGGCGTTGTGCTCGCGCGCTGTGTCCAAAATTTTCTGGCACGGCACCATCACGCCCATGTTTATCACTTCGAAATTGTTGCACTGCAGCACGACCGTGACGATGTTCTTGCCGATGTCATGCACATCACCCTTGACCGTGGCGATGACGATCTTGCCCTTGGGCTTGTTGTCGCCGGAGCGTGTCTTTTCCGCTTCTATGTAAGGTACCAAATGGGCCACTGCCTGCTTCATCACGCGCGCGGATTTCACCACTTGTGGCAAAAACATTTTGCCCGCGCCGAACAGGTCGCCGACCACGTTCATGCCCGTCATCAGTGCACCTTCGATTACCTCGACCGGATAAGTCGCCTGTAACCGCGCTTCCTCGGTGTCTTCCACGACATAGGTGTTAATGCCCCGCACCAGCGCGTGAGTCAGGCGTTCCTGCACCGTGCCTTGTCGCCATGCCAGATCTTCAACCTGGACCTTGGCGCCGCCTGTCACATTTTCCGCCACCACTACCAACCGCTCACCCGCATCGGGACGGCGATTCAGCACGACGTCTTCCACTGCCTCGCGCAAATCTCTGGGAATTTCATCATATACGCCGAGCTGACCGGCATTGACTATCCCCATATTCATACCCGCTTGCACCGCGTGATAGAGAAACACGGTGTGGATAGCCTCGCGCATCGCGTCGTTACCCCGGAATGAGAACGATACATTGGACACGCCGCCGCTAATCTTTGCGTAAGGCAGATTTTTCCTGATCCAGCGCGTGGCATCAATGAAGTCCACCGCATAGTTGTTGTGCTCTTCTATGCCGGTGGCAATGGCGAAAATATTCGGGTCGAAGATAATATCTTCTGGCGGGAAGCCGACCTGGTTCACCAGAATGTCATAGCTACGCTGGCAAATTTCGATTTTGCGCTGTTGCGTATCGGCCTGTCCCTTTTCGTCAAATGCCATCACGACTGCAGCCGCACCATAGCGGCGTACCAGCTTGGCATATTTGATGAACTCGGCTTCGCCCTCTTTCATACTGATCGAGTTGACGATGGCCTTACCCTGAACGCATTTCAGCCCAGCTTCGATCACCGACCACTTGGACGAATCAATCATCAGCGGCACGCGCGAAATATCCGGCTCCGATGCGATCAGGTTGAGGTACTTTGTCATGGCAAATTGCGAATCCAACATCGCTTCGTCCATGTTGATATCGATAACCTGTGCACCATTTTCAACTTGTTGCCGCGCCACGTTGACGGCTGTCGGGTAATCTCCGGCCAGAACAAGACGGGCAAACATTTTGGAACCGGTAACATTGGTGCGTTCACCAACATTCACGAACAAGGAATCATCGCCGATGTTGAATGGCTCCAAACCGGATAGCCGACACTTCTTTTCAAGCTCTGGAATGCGGCGCGGGGGAATATCTTTTAATGCCTCGGCAATTGCCTTAATGTGCGCTGGCGTGGTACCGCAGCAGCCACCAGCGATATTCAGGAAGCCGCTGGTGGCAAATTCCTTAACCAGCATGGCGGTATGTTCCGGCGATTCGTCGTAGCCGGTTTCCGATAGTGGATTGGGCAAACCGGCATTGGGATGGGCACTTAAATAAGTGGTGGCGACACGCGACAATTCCTCGACGTAAGGACGCATCAGTTCCGCTCCCAGCGCACAGTTCAGGCCAATGGATAACGGCTTGGTATGTGACAGCGAATTCCAGAATGCTTCAGTCGTTTGGCCCGACAAGGTGCGACCGGAAGCATCAGTGATGGTGCCGGAAATCATGATCGGAACACGCACGTTATGGTGATCGAAATACTGCTCGATGGC
>JBKJQT010000138.1:0-6573 GCA_046593855.1 Candidatus Nitrotoga sp.
CACCCCCAGTAATCAATTGAATCTATTCGCGTATTAACCGGACAGCAGTGAAAATATTTAGAGAATTATGATAGAGATACTTAGCCACGCAAACAAATAACAAGTTTGTGCATCGGACTAAGTGACAAATACGTTAGGAGTCCAAGTATGTCAAAATCTATTTGTCGTCTTTGTCTTCTGCCTAAAATACTTAGAAAGTCTCACATAATTCCCGAGTACCTTTATCGCGACCTATATAATGATAATAGACATGTAATGGGAATTACTGGTAAAGGATCTAAGGGCTGGGCCAAGGTTCAAAAGGGACTTACAGAACTACTGTTTTGTGACGACTGTGAACAATTATTTAATGAAAAATACGAAAAACCATTCCTTAATGACTGGCTACATAATAATCCCTTACCTAAAAAACTTACGCCAGAACAATCTTATACGATAAAGATGCCATCATATAAGCACTTTAGACTTTTTCATTTAAGCGTCTTATTCCGTGCCAGCGTAAGTTCAAGCCCCACATATAATGAAGTTAATCTTGGCAGACATGAAGAAATTATTAGGCAAATGCTTTTAAATAATGATTCTGGAAATAATTGGCAATACCTCCTCATTGGATATGCCGTTATTCACGACAAAACGCATGAAATAGTCAAGCTAATAGCACGCCCTGAGAAAAGGAGTTTTGATGGTGTAAATTGTTTTAGCATGCTTTATGGGGGTGTTGAGTGGTGGACTACTGTTGTATCGCACAAAACAAAAGGCCTAGAAGCACTGGCTCTTAAAGTAGATGGAAGTATGCCAATGATAGCAATTCCTTGGAATTCAATTCCTATAATGCATAAAATAAAATCAGCATTAAATAAATGCACCTAACAGGAACATCCAGCAGACTGCCAAAGCGCCGTTTTTTTACGCTTCTCTTCATTCTAGACAAAATAATAATCAAGGTAATCAAGCAATAATCAAGGGGGCAGCCATTGTCAATTAATTTCAAGAGTAACAAAAGTGACAGGCATGTTGACGATCAGGAATAATCAAGTTGGCTGACCTTTTGATTTTGTATCACACGCCTTTCGCTTTCCTTATATTTTCAAGGGCAGCCACGATGGTATGACGAGGTGCGGCGATATTCATGCGCATGAATCCGCTTCCGCCCTCGCCAAACAGAATGCCGGGGCTCATACCCACGCCGGATTCATGCACGAAGAAATGCTTGAGTTGCGCGTCGTTCATCCCTAGTGCACGGCAATCAAGCCATAGCAGGTAGGTGCCCTCTGGTTTAATAAGCCTGATTTTCGGGAGATGGGCAGCAAGATAATTTTCGACGTAATCTCGCGTATCCCGGAGATAGGCCAGCAACTCATCCAGCCATGTCTCGCCTTCCCGGTAAGCGGCTTCGAAAGCGACGATACTAAAGGGATTGGATGCGCTGATGTGCATCCTGTCAAATATCTGTGTGATAGCCACGCGATGCGTTGGATCCGGCACGATGAGTGAGGAAAGATTCAGCCCCGGGACATTGAATGTTTTGCTGGGTGCGACGGTAGTCAGGATATGGGCCGGGTTCTGTGCCAGCTTTGCAAGCGTGGTGTGTTTATTTTCTGGGTAGATCAAATCTGCATGAATTTCGTCTGACAATATGAACAGATCGTATTTTTTTGCGATTCGTAGAAGGTGCTGCAATTCCGGCTTGCTCCATACCCTGCCAACTGGGTTGTGCGGTGAGCATAGCAACAGCAAACGCGCCTGTGCTGCACACTGCTCCAAGTGGTCAAGATCGATGACGTAGTGGCCGTTTTCCATACGCAGCGGGTTTTGCAGCAGCGTTCTATCGGTATTTGTGACAGCCGTAAAAAATGGAAAATATACTGGCGGCTGTACGATTACCGATTCACCTGGCTCGGTAAAAGCCATGATAGCGGCGTGCAGCGAGGGCACTACGCCGGGGCACATCATGATCCACTCGCGTTGTACCTCCCAATCGTGGCGTCGTCTAAGCCAATTTATCAGCGATTCGTACAAGCTCTCCGGATACTTGGTGTAGCCATACACGGGATGGGCGGCGCGCTCGGCCAGGGCACGGGTCACGGCTGGCGGGGCGGCAAAATCCATATCGGCAATCCACAACGGGATAACTTCGCCTGCGCCAAACATGCTTTTTCGCCCGTCATATTTCACACTGGCGGTACCGGCACGATTGATGTCGTGGTCAAAACTGCTACTCAAGTGATTTCTCCCGGGTCGTTACTTCTAAAAGCGTATGCAGGAATTTTTGCTAGGATTCGCATTTGGCAAAAAATCAACCGAAACAAGGATGCGAGTGGGGCTTGCGATACTAAAGCTGCCAAAGAACATTACAGCGCTATCATAATATTCAAATACGCATTCATAACCGCATTTTCAATAGCTATTCAATTCAATGCTGCCGTAACTGCATCAGGCGCACGTTTTATGACGTTCAACAAAACGAGTGCCGCACCCTGCGGTGTGCGATCTCCACGCTCCCAGTGGCGCAGGGTTGCAACAGAAAATCCAAACCGTGCGGCGAATTGCTCTTGCGTCATGCCCATACCCCGACGTAATTCGGAAACATCCACCTCCTCCGGCTTAAATATTCTCACCTCGGTCTTTTTACCTTTTGCGTGTGTAATAGCCTCGTTCAATCCGCGTGCAATACTTTCAAAAGTTTTTCCCATATATTTCACCTCTCCAACCATGTAGAAACCAATATATCCACCATTTTTGCCATACCATTACGCTCAGCCTTGCTCAAATTGTCCTGCTCATTCTTGGCGAATATTGCCAACAGATAGAGCGGCATGACTTCGCTGTGGTAGTAGTAAATCACTCGCACACCGCCACTCTTGCCGCGCCCACCTCTGCCCCAGCGCAATTTGCGAACACCACCTGCTCCCTCCATCAACACACCCGATTTTGGATGTGCTGCTAGATAACTCAACACATCCTGCCGCTCTGCGACAGTAAGAAGTTTTTCCGCTTCACGGATGTATTCTGGCACCTCGGCAATCGTAATCATGGCTTTAATTGTAATCCAATGGATTAATTACATGCAAATCATTGGTATGGGTAAGATGAAGGAAGTTACTCTTGGTTAGAATAGATTATGCTGCTGAATCAAACCTGATTGCCACGAATACACCACCAGCCACATGCAATAGCAACCTGGACTCGAACCAGTTACCTGCGGATTAACAGTTCTTCGGTGCCGCTCCACTAACAGACCTAACGTAAAGTGAATTCTATTGTATCGAAGGGTACAATATTCCACACTGCTTATTCTACGGAAAAGTAAGCTATGAACCATACCAATAATTCACGCCGCGTAGTGCTGGCCAAAGCAGAATTTATCCTGCTGTTCGTCGCATTCTTCCTGACTGGTTGCGCCACGGTGGAAACTCGTCCGGCAGCACCCACAGATGATGTTTTGACTGCCTGTCGGATGCTATATCAAGAGGTTGATGCAGCCATCGATCGTGCGGGGGTACGCGACTACGGCTCATCTCCGGTGCAAGATTTTCCCTACTTACGCACATCACGCCTGCTCGCTTCGTTCCGCGGCGAATTGACCGCACAGAAACACTGGACAGCATGGACCACGCACATGGCAGATTTGGATGCTGAGTCGCGGGCGCTGGAGTTACAGAATCTGCCCACGTCGGCAAAGAGTCGTCACAACGACACCTTGGGTGACGAACTCTCCCGCTGTCGTGCAAGCCTGCTTGCCGCTGATCTCGCGCAACCAGAGCGCCGCAAAATGCTGCGCGATGCCGCTCGCGTACCGGATGATTATGTCACCTGGTGGCAGGTGCTCGGCCTCTATCCACTCACTGCACCGTTCGTTTCCACCAGGATATCGGCATGGCATACCGAGACACACAACACCTTCGCCACCCCGTTGGCAGAGCTGCCAATTGCGGGTGAACTGGTACGCTGGGCATCATCTCCCGGTGCGCTGCTCGCTGCCCCAGAGGTAGGCGAAATTCTGCATCGCTCACTCGATCTGCTCGGTATTCCCATTCCGACGGGCACCGACCTTGACCGGATCTTCGACACCTTTGCCCCGATATGGGAGGTGGATGTGATGGATAACAATGATCGTATTGGGATGGCACGCTGGGATAACGGGCCGGCGGTGGACGTGGCGCGCCCGACGTTGTACCGCAAGGTCTCGCACACTCGTTTCGGCAATCAAGTGCTGTTGCAACTCAATTATATAGTCTGGTTTCCAGCGCGCCCCGGCAACGACATTTATGCCGGGCAGCTAGATGGTCTCAACTGGCGAGTAACTTTTGGCCCGGACGGCGAGCCATGGCTGTATGACGTTATCCATAACTGTGGTTGCTACCACGAATTCTTCCCGAGCCGTCACCTGCGTCTGCGTAACGATCTGCCCACTTTCTATATTGAACCCCCACTACTACCGCAACCTGCGCCTGAACAACAGCCGCTGGTACTGCGAATCGCTCCCCACACTCACTTTATTCAGCGAATCTACCACGACGAATCACCATCCAAATTACTATCTGCGGTACAACCGATGGCCTGGGAAGACTACGATACATTACGTTCCTTGCCCACTGCTGATGGTTACCATAGCCTGTTTGGCAAACAGGGTTTAATCGCCGGAACGGAGCGCCCTGAGCGTTTTCTTTTATGGCCAATGGGCATTCGCTCGCCGGGCGCGATGCGCCAGTGGGGGCGTCACGCCACCGCTTTTGTCGGTCGCCGTCACTTTGATGATGCGTTTCTCATCGAATCGCTATTCAAGAGGGTGCCATGAAGAAGTTGCTATGCTGGGTCGTAGTCTGTTTGCCACTGCTATCGTGGGTGGCAGAGATAATCGAATTGACATCGCCCGTTTTTCACAGGGCGATCTAAGCGGGTGGCGGCCCAATCCCTTGACCAGCAATGCGCTTATGATTACGGTAGAACCCGGTACCGATCAGGTTGAGAAATGGATACGCGAGAAGTCCGGTTGCGTCGACGCCGTGGCGCTCATAGCCAACACTGGTACCACGGCCACAAATTGGTACGGTGATATCTAATTTAGTGCAAAATAACAGCGTAATTTTTGAGTACACAGTCAAATCTTCCAAACTTCCAAAAGGAATTTCCATGAAGCGACGTACCGTACTACAAAGTCTTGCTCTGCTTACCACTCTCCCTTTAATTTCGGCTTGTTCGCGCGACAGGGCGTCTGCAAATACTACCAATGTCATCACAGTTACGCCTCTGAATAAACCACATGAGGCGTGGCGACCATTGGTTTCCACTGATGCTTACAAGGTACTATTTGAAGAAGATACCGAGCGGCAAAATAGTAGCGAGCTTAATCGTGAGCATCGTGATGGCACCTATATTTGTGCCGCTTGTTACTTGCCTTTGTTCGAAAGTGCGCACAAATTTGAAAGCGGCACAGGCTGGCCCAGCTTTACCCAGCCCATTGCGGGACAAGTGGGAACAAAACGTGATTTTAAAATGATTCTGCCCCGCACTGAATACCACTGCGCGCGCTGCGGCGGCCACCAAGGCCATTTATTTAACGATGGCCCACCGCCACGTAATGAGCGCTGGTGCAATAACGGAGTAGCGTTGCGATTTATCCCGAAGGTCGAATCCTTACCAGCACTCAGGAGCTAATTATGACCCTATTGAACCTATCCATTTTTGATAAAAATGCCCGCAGTGCGCTTAGCATTGCCTTGCTGATATTTGTCGTACTGGCTACCTGTGGGCAATCAATGGCACAAAATACGCCCGTAGTCTCCGCCAAGCAGACTGAGCCAGTGGTAGGCGTTGCCACCTTTGCGGGTGGCTGCTTCTGGTGCACCGAATCAGATTTCGACAAAATACCGGGCGTGATATCCACTACATCGGGTTATATCGGCGGCACTGTGATCAATCCGACATACGAACAAGTATCTGCCGGTAAGACGGGTCATGTTGAAGCGGTGCAAGTGCGTTTTGACCCTGCCAAAACCAATTTTGCCAAACTGCTTGCCGCATACTGGCCGACGATAGACCCGCTCACACCTAATCGCCAATTTTGCGATAGTGGTACGCAGTACCGTAGCGTAATTTTTTATCACAATGCGGATCAACGACAGCAAGCAGAAGTATCTAAAGCCGCATTGGTATCTTCTGGACGTTTTACCCAACCGATTGTGACCGAGTTGTTGCCCGCTACAACATTCTATCCGGCGGAGGAATATCACCAGGATTTTCACAACAAGAACCCGATTCGTTACAAATACTATCGTTACAGCTGTGGTCGCGATGCTCGCCTGAAGCAGGTATGGGGCAACAAGAACTGATGATTTGTACTACATTCAAACGGGAACACGCTACGAAAGGAAGGATACTCCCAAGTGTCATCAATGTAGCTGAACGTAAATCGATATAACCCCGTTTTGTCTCAATACATAACACCGAGTCCAAGCAACCATACTGATTTGAATTTTTAACCATTTCATAAGGAAAAATATCATGAGACGTCTGTCAATTCTCAACCTCTATGTAAGCCTTATTGCTGGAACCATCACAGCTATCATGACG
>JBKJQT010000140.1:0-5044 GCA_046593855.1 Candidatus Nitrotoga sp.
GCTACCTCACCTTTTTGCATTTCTTCTTACGTTTTACCTCGAATGCTTAATTGGAGAAAGAATTGTCCGTAATCAAAATGACTGATTTGGATCTCAGGGGCAAACGTGTCCTGATCCGCGAAGACTTGAATGTTCCCCAAGCCGATGACGGCACCATAACCGATGATACCCGCATCCGGGCAAGCTTGCCTACCATCCAGCATGCCGCGCAGGTCGGCGCCAAAGTAATGTTAATGTCCCACCTTGGCCGTCCTGAAGAAGGTATATATTCCGAAGCCGATTCCCTAAAGCCTGTAGCCAAGCGTTTGTCTGACTTGTTGGGTAAAGAGATACGGGTAATTAAAGATTGGCTGGACGGCGGCTTCACCATCGCCGATGGCGAGGTCGTACTATTTGAGAACGTGCGCTTCAATAAAGGTGAAGGCAAAAACAACGACGAGCTGTCCCAAAAAATGGCTAAGCTGTGCGACATCTATGCGATGGATGCATTCGGTACCGCGCATCGCGCGCAGGCTTCCACCCACGGTGTGGCGAAGTATGCACCAGTGGCATGTGCGGGCCCACTACTGGCAGCAGAACTGGAAGCATTGGGCAAAGCATTGAAAAGCCCCGCTCACCCGCTGATTGCCATCGTCGGCGGTTCTAAGGTTTCATCCAAGTTGACCGTATTGGAATCGTTGTCCCACATCGTGGATCAATTGATCGTCGGTGGCGGCATTGCCAATACTTTCATTAAAGCGGCTGGCTATAACGTTGGTAAATCGCTATATGAACCCGATCTTGTAGCCGAAGCCCAGCGTTTAATACAAGCCGCCAAGACCAAGGGCGGATCGATTCCGGTACCTACCGATGTGGTCGTGGGCAAGAAGTTCGATGCCAATGAACCAGCCGTGGTTAAAAAAGTGGCTGATATCACCGATGATGATATGATTTTTGATATTGGTCCCGAAACTGCCCAGACTTATGCAGCCTATCTGAAGAACGCTGCAACCATCGTGTGGAATGGCCCGGTAGGCGTATTTGAATTTGACCAGTTTGGCGCCGGCACCAAAACGTTAGGCATGGCGATTGCGGAAAGTCCGGCATTTTCTATCGCCGGCGGTGGGGATACTTTGGCGGCGATTGCCAAATACAAAATTAGCGATCAAGTAAGCTATATTTCCACGGGCGGCGGGGCATTTCTAGAATTCCTCGAAGGCAAAAAATTGCCAGCGGTGGAAATTCTTGAGCAATGTGCCGCGAAGTAAATAAGACGAGAAATTTATGTTACGCAGAACCAAGATTGTTGCCACCCTGGGACCAGCCTCCAGCGACCAGAAAGTACTGGAGAAAATGATACTTGCTGGCGTGGATGTGGTGCGTATGAACTTTTCCCATGGCACAGCGCAAGATCACGTGGCGCGTGTTGAAAAAGTGCGCGCTGCCGCGGCTGCATGTGGCCGTATTATAGGTATTCTGGCCGACCTGCAAGGCCCAAAAATTCGTGTAGGAAAGCTTGAAAATGACAAGATCATTCTCAAGCAAGGGGATACTTTTATTCTGGATGCGGAATGGACAGGCCTCGGCAATCAAGAACGAGTGGGTCTCGACTATAAGAACTTACCTAAGGACGTCAGCAAAGGTTCGGTGCTGTTGCTGAATGATGGCATGCTGGAATTCGATGTAACCGAAGTTAAGGGCGCGCAAATTATCTGCAAAGTAGTATGCGGCGGTGTGCTATCCAACAACAAGGGCATCAATCGCAAGGGGGGCGGTTTGACTGCGCCCGCGCTTACCGATAAGGACAAAGAGGACATTAAGACCGCAGCCTTGATTAAAGCGGACTATCTGGCGATTTCCTTCCCGCGCTCGGCGAATGACATGAAATTGGCGCGCAAATTGATGCATGCGGCTGGCGGCAAAAGCTTATTAATGGCTAAAATTGAGCGTGCTGAAGCCATTGCCGTACTGGACGAAATTATTGATGCATCCGACGCTATTATGGTGGCCCGCGGCGACCTGTCCGTGGAAGTGGGTGATGCTGCTGTACCAGGTTTGCAAAAACGCATGATCCGTATGGCACGCGCCAAAAACAAATTGGTTATCACTGCCACGCAGATGATGGAATCCATGATCACTAACCCGATTCCCACTCGTGCGGAAGTATCGGACGTGGCAAATGCAGTGCTGGATGGTACCGATGCGGTAATGCTGTCGGCAGAGACTGCAGTGGGCGACTATCCCATCGAAACCATCAAATCCATGGTGCGCATCTGTATTAATGCGGAAAGTGAGATGGAAGATCTCGCCTCCAATCACCGTCTGCTACAATCGAAATTCGCACGTATCGATCAGGCTATCGCCATGTCTGCGCTATATGCAGCTTCTCACTTTACGATCAAAGCGATTGTGGCACTCACGCAGTCCGGTTCGACTCCTTTGTGGATGTCTCGTATGAATGCAAGGGTACCGATCTTTGCGTTAACGCCAACTGAGTCAACCTTGAGTAAAGTAACGCTATTCAGCGGAGTACATCCAATTGCGTTTAACACTACCTCAAAACTTCCTTCAGTAGAATTGCGTGCAGCGGAGGACGAACTGGTACGTTTGGGATTAGTACAAGAAGGTGACATGATTGTGATGACCATAGGTGAAGCCGTTGGCAAGGCGGGCTATACCAATACCATGAAAATTGTCCGGGTAGGCGATCACCGTAAGAACTAGGGGGTTGAAGCACGGCCGAGTTTTCCCATACACGGCCAGATTTTATTTTTGATTTGTTTGATAACTTTAAATTTGCTAGGAGAAAAAAATGGCTCTTGTTTCATTACGCCAGCTGCTGGATCATGCAGCCGAGAACGGATACGGCCTGCCCGCATTCAACGTCAATAATTTGGAACAGGTCAAGGCAATCATGGAGGCAGCGGATGAAACCAACAGCCCAGTGATTATGCAAGGCTCAGCTGGCGCCCGCAAATATGCGGGTGAAGCATTCTTACGCCACCTGATTCTAGCTGCTGTAGAAACTTATCCGCACATTCCAGTAGTCATGCACCAAGATCACGGAGCCTCCCCGGCTGTATGTATCAACGCCATTCGTTCCGGGTTTTCCAGCGTAATGATGGATGGTTCTTTGAAAGAAGATGCCAAAACTCCATCCTCTTACGAATATAACGTTGAAGTTACCAGTAAAGTTGTTGATCTTTCCCACGCGGTCGGTGTATCCGTTGAAGGTGAGCTAGGCTGCTTGGGCTCACTTGAAACCGGCATGGGCGAACAAGAAGATGGACAAGGTGCTGAAGGAAAACTAGACCACTCGCAACTACTAACCGATCCAGAAGAAGCAGCCGACTTTGTCCGGAAAACTGGTGTAGATGCACTGGCGATAGCCATCGGCACCTCGCACGGTGCATACAAATTCACCCGCCCGCCCACAGGCGACACTCTGGATATTAAGCGTATCAAGGCGATCCACGCCCGTATTCCCAATACTCACTTGGTAATGCATGGCTCTTCTTCTGTACCGCAAGAATGGTTGAAGATCATTGACCAATTTGGCGGCGACATGGGGGAAACCTATGGCGTGCCAGTCTCAGAGATAGTCGAGGGTATAAAACACGGCGTGCGAAAAGTTAACATCGACACAGATCTGCGCATGGCATCTACCGGCGCGGTTCGTCGTCACTTGGCACAAAATCCCAAAAATTTTGATCCACGTAAATTCTTGGCAGAATCGACCATCGCCATGAAAGAAATTTGCAAGGCACGTTATGAAGCCTTCGGTTCTGCTGGCCAGGCGTCGAAAATAAAAGCATTATCATTGGATGCGATGGCCATCAGATACACCAAAGGTGAGCTAAAAGCCATCGTCAAATAATTCAATGTAAGCACAATTAAAAAAAGCGGTTTTCGAACCGCTTTTTTCTTATCCCACGAATTAAACGTATGCACCCGTAGCTAACACGGCAAATTATAAATTTTTCCAATTCCCGTTAAATACTCCTAACCTCCCACAAATTTATTAACTCTCATCCTAAAAGATCCCGCCGTTCAATTCAAAATGGGAAAATTGTTTACGCATTTGTGCATTAGAGGAAAGAATGCGAAGCTGGTAACATTGAAATTCCTGCAAGTATGAAATTTAGAATACTAAAACATCATGCAATATATACAAAACCTTCCCCTTCCTCCGTCCGTAAAAGGGTTAGAAGATATCAATGAAGTAACAAAGTTAACTGGAATTAAACCAGTTAAATCCGTCCCAGAGCGCACCCAGCCGTCACTCGTATTTCGGCCATCGACACGAGCTGAATATCAGCACAACCTGATAAAGCCACTCGAGAGGCGAAATGCAGAGACCCATCTTGGTGATCGCCGAACAATCTGCCGTCGTATCAAAACTCAGCCTCTCCTGAAAGAGCTTCGCTCAAAGGTAGACCGACGACGCCACACACAAAGAAAAACAGATATAACAGAACATATAGATGAAGATGCCTAAAACTGAAAAGTTTTTCAAAATAAATGATTTCACTAGGCATGTGATGGTTACCTTTATGGCAGGTTACTTCGTAAAGCGTGGGTATAAGCCTAGTTCTATATGGCAGGAATCGACATATTTTTTGGTGAATTTATGATGAATAAGAACAACGATCTCAACCAACCCGCTAAAACAGCTGCACAAATCAGCAAGCATGAATACCGAAAGACACTTCATGCTCTTCAGGTTGAGCTAGTCAAACTGCAGCGACATTTTATTAAATGCAATGACAAAATTCTAATCATTTTTGAAGGGCGGGATGCGTCTGGAAAAGATGGCACAATAAAGCGCATCGTCCAGCATTTAAGTCCGCGTGAAACACGTGTCGTGGCACTCGGCAAGCCTTCGGACCGAGATCAAACAATGTGGTACTTTCAGCGTTATATTCCCTATCTGCCGCCAGCTCAAGAACTCGTGCTATTTAACCGCAGTTGGTACAACCGCGCCGGGGTCGAGCGGGTAATGGGTTTTTGTAATGACGCTGAGCATGAGGAATTTATGGATTCAGTATCAGAGTTCGAACATATG
>JBKJQT010000162.1:0-3036 GCA_046593855.1 Candidatus Nitrotoga sp.
CCAAAGTCTGACGCTGTTAAAACCAACAATGGCTACTCGAAACGTATTGGCTGGCTGCGCAAGGACAATTTGATGGCTGTAAAAATGGATTATTGGGATGAGGGTGGTCAGATTTTAAAAACCTCGACATTTACCGATATTCAACTGGTTGATAAAGCGCGTGGCAAGTGGCAGGCTATGCGCCTTGAAGCAAGCAACGTCCAGACCGGCCACCGCACGGTGATTAAATACGATAACTTTAAGGTGAACCAACAGGTAAGGGATGAGTTCTTTACTAAACGGTACATGGAAAAAGAATAATGCTACAAATGCGCGTCAGTATTTCATGCTGCGTAAAACGCGCTTTCTTATCGGTAATTATTAGTGCTTCATTCAGCATGCAGGCAGCTCTTGCATTGGTCATAGGTGAAATCGAAGTTATCAGCAGAGAAGGAGAACCGCTGCTCGCGTATATTCAGATATCCCCGACAAGCCCTGACGAAAAAATAACTACCGACTGTTTTTCCTTGGTTAAGCCAAAGATCACTACCGTGCAGGAAGAGCCGGACTTGTCCGCTGCAAGCTTGGAACTGGAAGAAAACAGCAACAATGGCCAACGAAACAAAATTTCCACAGCTGCACCAATCTATGCGCGCTTGCTGACGCTCCCGCTAAAAGCGCACTGTATCCCACATGGTCTAATTATCCGCGAATTCAACCTCGAACTTAAACCAGCGCCAAACATTTTATTCCCACAGGCAGAGAGTTTCTCAGCGCCAGCGGAGAAAGCGGATGTGAATATTTTACAAAAACCAGAGCTGAATGGTTCGATTCGAGCGGGATATTTCAGTTCATCACGCAAGCTGGATGGAAAAAATGATTTGGGTACCGGCTCGATATGGCTTAAAGCTACGCAAAATATCGGAGAAGACATTTCCGTGGTTGCTCAAGGATGGGTTCGTAACGACGAAACTTTCAGAGCAGACGCGGATTCAAAAAAATTACTAGAGGGATATCTAAAATTCAGTGCTGGAAATATGGATTATCGAGTCGGCAGACAGATTATAGTATGGGGACGGGCAGATCGCTTGAATCCAACCGATAATTTGACGCCACGAAACTTTACTCTGCTAACGGCTGAAGAAGATGATCAGAGACTAGGATCGTTGGCAGCGAAAATAACTTACCACTCACATGAAAATTCACTGACCGGCATATGGCTCCCCGGTATGGATCCCCATATCTTCCCTGTCGCTGCAACACCAGGCATTTTTTTTACTCAGCATATCCCCCATACGAACCGGATTGCGCTCAAATTTGATCACAGCGGGAGTAATGTGGATTGGTCAGCTTCTTACTATAGTGGATTAGATCTGACTCCTGACATCGCGATTGGAGCGACAACACCATCAGGTACAAATGTAATATTCGATCACCATCGCATCCGCGTATTAGGAATGGATGCCGCTACGGTCATTGGGCGCTACGGATTGCGCGCTGAAGCCGCATATAATTGGACAGCAAATACCGGGGAGAACGACTTCCTCGTAAAGAAGCCGTTTTTCTACATGGTAATGGGCGGCGACAGAACTTTCCTTGACTACCTTAACATCAATATTCAATATTACCTCCGCCATGTTACAAATTATTCAGACCCGCAGGCGATAACAAACCCTCTCCTGCGCCCAATAGCAATTCAAACAGGTGCGCTATGGAACCAGTTCATCCGTTCTCAGCATGGGGTAAGTGTCCGGGTCAGCAACAAATGGTTTAATGAAACACTGGAAGGCGAAATCGCTGCTGTCGCCTCTTTTGGACAGAGCAATTATTTCATAAGGCCTAAACTAGTCTATGCCTTTAATGACAGCGTGAAAGGATCGCTTGGCCTGGATATTTATCGAGGAGAAAGTAACACGTTCTTCGGTCGGCTGCGAGATAACTCATTATTATTTGCAGAAATGAAATACGGCTTCTGATTGAACCATGGAATATGCGAATCTTAAAGCTCCCCAGATGGAGCAACTTTCTGTAATGATGGTATATCGTCTGATGGTTTAGCCATCTTCCGTTCCATTCGCTGACTGTGATGTTGCAAATTATCACTCAACTGGCTAATAATTTCCGAAGCTACACTAATAATTTGATTTGATCCGAACCCTCCTCGGGCCATTTCTTTGTAGAAAGACTTTGCAAATATTTTTGCTACTTGATCAGGATTGTGAAAAACACTACCCAAAGATGCACCCATATTATTTTTGGCTTCTTGGGCTAGCGCCAGTTGGGCAAAGCGCGAATTCAGAATGCTCTGCAATTGGATTGACTGGATCGATTTACCGATGAATAAAGCAATTACATTAAGAAGATTCAAGTCAACTAAATTGAAAGCGCAATTGCGCATATGACCACTTATATTAACTACACCTATAATGTGCCCACCAATGGTTATAGGCGAGGAAATCAGACTTTTACCTGGTTCACTTGCACGTCGGGCCAATTTGGCGAACTCCGAACGATTAATATCTTCGATCAATAATGATTGCCCCGTTGCAATCACATAGCCAGCAATCCCGTCGCCCTTCCCTATCAACTCTTTATACGCTGCAGCCGGTAGCGGGCCGTAGCTAGCGCACACACTCATGAGTAAATTGTCGGATTTGTCATCATTGAGCAGCATGATTGAGCAATTTATGGCACTCAATATTTTTGCCGTCATTTCAGCTAGTTGTGCAAGGTTGTCATTGAGATTACCTTTTTCTAAAAAATTAGACAAATCCTGAAGCTTGATCAATGAAGTCTCCACATCACTCATTATTACATTATCCTTATCTTTACTATATTAAGCAGTCCAGTAACCAAGTTTTACTAATCCAAGCACAGAAACGACTAACAATTTATACAACACAATAATCAACGGTACCCGAGACACAATCATTCAAGCTTAGGTGAAATGAAAGCTTTATGGAATAGATGACGCGCAAGAAGCAAAGGAGGCATACGTAACCAGGTTGCGCGTACATAAAGCATCTGTCGGGCTGCACCGGTCAACCAATCGGAACA
>JBKJQT010000398.1:0-3747 GCA_046593855.1 Candidatus Nitrotoga sp.
CTGGGTTATTCGGGATAACACAATTTTGGGTGCCGGTACTGGAATTTATCTCGGCAACTCCGACGGAAATGCACCATTTATAGGAGGATTGATAGAACACAATCTAATCAAGGACACGATGGGCTATAACTTGCAAATCAAACATCAAAATATACGGCCGGAGATTCCGGAGATGCCCAGCAAGCCGAGCGCTACTATCATTCGCCACAATGTATTTAGCAAGGGGAAAGAAGCTGCCACCGGGCCATTAGCACGCCCTAATGTGCTCGTGGGACATTGGCCCGTGAAAGGGAATGGATCAAAAGATAATTACGCAATCTATGGCAACTTCTTCTATCAAAATCATACCGAAGCTCTTTTTCAGGGGGAAGGAAACATTGCGCTGTATAACAACCTTTTCGTTAATGATCATGGGGATGCGATTCGAGTCCAGCCACATAATGATATTCCACGCGCTATATATATTTTCTACAATACTGTTATTACCACTGAAATCGGCATTTCAGTCATATCAGGGCAGGGCAGTGAAAATTATGTTCAACACGTTTCCGCTAATATGATCTTTGCTTCTAACCCTATTATGGCCAAATCGCAGGAATCAAATAGCATTGGCAAAAGAGAAGAGGCGGTTGATTATCTAGTGACGCCATTTTCCCCATTAGGCGCTATGGATCTTTACCCCAAAATAAAAAAGATAAAATCCCAACCAGTCGATACCACCCCTTTTCGCGCCTTTAAGGACTGGGATATAGACTTCAACAGGCACAAGCGGAATGAACCCTCTCAGGGAGCATACGGCGGCGAGGGTATAAATCCCGGCTGGCTGCCGCAAAACGAACGCAAGCCATAATTATAGATTTTAAAGGACAAGCGTAATCTATTGCTGTTAAATTATGTGCGGAAACTTTTGTCATTGGGCAATTGCATATCCAGATTTAAGCCGCTTAGCCTGGTACATTGCTTTATCCGCACTTTTAATCAAATCGTCCGCCGAACTGCCATGTTTTGGGAAAATTGAAATTCCAATGCTTGCCTTTATTATGAGATCCCGTGTACCTATATTGCATGGCTTTTGAATAGCTTTAATAATTTTTTTGGCGACCAGCGTGGCGTCTCGAATGTTGTTAATCTCCATTAGCAAGTACAAAAATTCATCACCGCCGTGGCGGCTGACTGTATCGTCAATACGAGTCGTCTCCATGAGTCGCTGCGAGATGATCTGCAACACAGCATCTCCTACATCGTGCCCATATAAATCATTGATACTTTTAAATTCATCCAGGTCTACAAACATTACTGCTAAATTCCAGCGGTGTCGAATTGCTTGCGTCAAGCCATGTTCAAGTCTGTCATTAAAAAGTACGCGGTTAGGGAGGCCAGTTAATGGATCGTGAAACGCAGCATGGCGCGCCGATTCCTCTTGCGCTCTTACCGACACTAACTCATGCTCTAGCCTCTCCCTCTCTACGATCTCTTCCTCTAGCGCATTATTAACTACTGTCAGTTGTTCGGCTACATCTAGCACTTTCATTTCAACTTCACCGCTTTTTTCAAGAGCTTTTTCAACCTCTGCGGGCTGATCTTTATCTGCAAACACTTTCTCAAGAGAAATGTTCACATACGATAATTCTTCGGCACACTCCACTACAACGTCCTTAATCTGTTCGCTATGCGCTAGCGTGTTAGGTAAAGAGGGAGATATTTTGGATTGTTTTATCAATTGCCTAAGCTTAACTTGACCATTTTGTTTTATTTTCATGAGAATTATCATATCAGAATCCTTTTTGATAATATCGTTCCATCCTAGGCTACTCTGTTCACCAGCACACACAAGATCAAAAACAGCGGAAAAGGCTCGACACATCTAGCAGTTTTTAGGAATATTTACTTCGCATAATGTATATTATGTTAAATCTTAGAAAAATTGGAAGATGGCTACAGCAACGTTTTTACACTTATAAGATGTGCAATCCAGAATCTGGAAGCTGCTTTCGGACTCTTCAAACTCACTATATGCCGATATAAAAGCCGGATTAACTCAGAATCAACGCCTTCAATTTGGAGGCGTTTTTTTCGGACGCGATTCGACGGAATTGCTTTCTGATTTTCACCAGATCAAAACCGCGCGAAAACGGCAAATACCAATAAAAATTACGAATTGCCGCTGACCATTCAGGATAACGAAGAAATTCCATCACACACCATTTTTTTTGGACAAAATTGAACGAAGCTTTTTTGCAAGACATGTTTTATTATCATTTATGCCATAATCTTAAAGCTCAGTTTATTATGCATATGAATGTAGATTATTGGAGAAACATGGAAATTCACGTTGGAAATTTTACATTGATTGAAAGCGTAACTGTAATTGTCAGGTCTCCGGAAAGTATTTATCTATCACCATTTAATGGATTAATAAAATTAGTTATAGAGTTTTCTGAAAATGATTGCGATAAAAGTGTATGGAACCTTAAGACAATTCCACCTAATTTGGTTACTTTAGATTTAATTAATCATCAGACTGCAACCTTCGGTGGAACATCAACTGATAACGTTCCTCTTGGAAGTATAGACGGTAAAAAATTGCTTCTTAGATATGCCTATCATCCATTTGGTGACACTCAAACAAGTAGAACATGGTCGTTAACATGTAACTTTGGAGAGTCAGATGATTGATGGCAAATACCATATACCACCAAATCAAACAAAACCAGTCCCTACAACTGCACAAAAACAAATAAGCGCCTCTATTGTTCGAGGATATATCTTATTAAGTCTTGGAAGCATATGTTTTATCGGAATTGGCATCTATATTATGTTTGCAGGTGAAATCCCGACAGAAGACCGTATCGACACGCTTTTAAAATATTTCTTTCCTTTTGTTGCGGGCATGATTGGGATAACCATTGGGGGAAGAAAATAATAACTCATTGTTTACCAATATAAAAATTAGTAAGCAAGCTAAAAATGACAAGGACGAACAAACCGACCATTATGAAATTGTGGAGCCGTTCAGACAGCCAGATATTGCCTATATCCTCATCTGCCCATATTTTTAATTCTGTAATTCCTTGCTCTACGATAGCATCCCCCGCCTCAATTACCGCATCATAAAAGTTAGTTGCACCCAGCCAATATGTAATACATTTTATAGGCTCAATGTTGCGAGTATGCCAATAACGCTTAGAGCCTTTGGCAGAATTTTCAAAGTCTTTGTGAATATATTTTGTGAGATTACCAGATAAAGAGAATATTTTAATCGGACTGCAGTGGTGAAAATCGGCTGATGGATTATTTGGGTTTAACGTTAACTGCCCCACCTGAGCCACACTCGTAACTGCCGGAAAGATTCAGCGTCCAGGCTGTCCGGCAGGATAATGACACTGCGCGCTAAGTACTTCCCTTGCGGCAGCACATTCAGTATGGTAAGAAAAGGAGTAACTAGACTGTCGGTCAATACCCGTGCAGTCACTTGATCCCCATTGCGCGCAACCAACAGGATCATGTCTCCGTCCAACAGTAGCGTTTTGTTAGAGGATAGCGCTAATAACCAGGCATCATGCCATACGTGGTACAGCAGGCTGGTTAACACGAGCAAGGCCAAGAGTATCTTGGCCCATAATGGCAAAGCTAATGGAACCAGAACCGCGAGTGCAGCGCCATGCGCAGCAATCAAGACGATTGTAAAATAGATGGAAGGTTGAAGATTAAATTGCCAGTAAGTAACCATGCAACGGCAATTTAATC
>JBKJQT010000116.1:0-7531 GCA_046593855.1 Candidatus Nitrotoga sp.
AGATGAGTGCGCCAGAAAAGCTTGGCTTGGTTCTGACGGGAGGTGGCGCACGCGTCGCTTATCAGGTGGGCGTGCTGAAGGCCATCGCCGAGTTTCTGCCGCGGCATGCACATAATCCCTTTCCTATTATTTGCGGAACCTCATCAGGTTCGCTTAATGCAGTTATGCTTGCAGTAAATGCTCTGTCCTTTCGCAAAAGTGTGCAATACCTTCTTAATATCTGGAAAAACTCTCACGTTGATCATGTTTATCGAACCGATCCGATAAGTGTTTTAAAGAATAGTTCGCGCTGGTTCGCAGGGTTAATCTTGAGCAGTATGGGTATCAATAAGTTGAGCCAGGTGTCGCTGCTTGATAATGCGCCGATGGTAACGATGCTGGAAGCAACGCTGCCGTATGAAAAAATCCAGGAGAATATTGATGCAGGACACCTATACGCACTGAGTATCACCGCTTCGGGCTATGGTTCGGGGTGTTCGGTGACTTTTTACCAGGGAGTGGAGGATATTCTGCCCTGGAAGCGGGCGCATCGTCTTGGCATTCCAACCAAGATCGAGCCCAAACATTTATTGGCCTCTTCAGCCATCCCATTTATTTTTCCAGCGGTACTCATCAACCGTGAATATTTTGGCGATGGTTCGATGCGCCAGATCGCGCCTATTAGCTCTGCACTGCATCTGGGTGCTACTCGCGTGCTAGTCATCGGCTTAGGCCATAGAGAGGAGGAACAGCCCAACCGCAGCAACATCTGTGACTATCCTTCGCTAGCGCAGATTGCCGGCCATGTTATGGATAGCATTTTCCTCGATAGTCTGGAGGTGGATTTGGAGCGGGTGCAGCGCATTAATCATTCAATCGGAATGTTGGCGGAAGATGTACAGCAGCAAATAAATTGGCGTCATGTTGATGTCCTGGTGATTAAACCCAGTCAGGCTATTGAGCAAATTGCTCAACGCTATGCCATGAACTTGCCATGGACTATCCGTTTTTTGTTGCGCGGGATAGGCGCGATGCGCCGTAGCGGGGCAAATTTGATGAGCTACCTGTTGTTCGAAAAGAATTTTTGTCGTGCGATGATCGAGCTGGGATATCAGGATGCACTGAAACAGAAACAAGAAATCCTGGCTTTTATTAATAAGCACGAGAAAGCGGCGGAAAGCCTGCCACAATGAAAGCTGTCAGCATGGGCGCGCCCACCCATGCATCACGATGAAACCACTTACTTTCGCCCTGTTGCGCCAGTTGGTGGACGGGAAATTCCATTCCGGGGAAATTCTGGCGCAGCGATTGGGCATATCGCGTGCCAGCGTGAGCAATGCCTTGCATGGGGTCAATGACTATGGCTTGACTTTATACAGCGTGCCCGGTCGTGGCTATTGCCTGAGCAATCCGCCCCAATGGCTTGATGCTACGCTTATTGCTCGCCATCTAGGAGAGCAGGCGGGACTATTCCAGATAGAAATTTTCGATAGCCTGCCCTCCAGCAATACTCTGCTGTTGCAGCGCACAGTGCAGGGCGCACCCAGCGGCAACGTGCTAGCGGTGGAACTGCAAAGCGGCGGACGTGGGCGATTGGGGCGGTCATGGTATTCCGGCTTGGGCAATGCGCTCACGTTCTCGTTGTTGTGGCGCTTTGAACTTGATTTGTCGGCACTGTCTGGCTTGAGCTTGGCCGTCGGAGTGGCGCTGATTCGTGCGTTGCACGCGCTTGGCATGGCAAACGCACGGCTTAAATGGCCGAATGATGTGCTGAGTGGTAACGACGGTAAACTAGCCGGTATTCTGCTGGAGGCCCAGGGTGATATGTTGGGGCCAAGCGCTGTAGTGATTGGCATTGGCCTCAACCTGTCCACGCCTAAGTACCTGTTGCCGCAGATCGATCAATCGGTGTCGAGCCTGGAAGACATGGTAGCTGACATGCCGGGAATTAATGTACCAGAACGCAACTATTTATTCGCGGTAATTTTACGTGAGTTGCAGGCAATACTTTATGAATTCGCCAGTAATGGTTTTGCGGCACTGCGTGCGGAATGGGAAAGCCATCACGCTTTGCACAACCAGATAGTAAGGCTACTGTTGCCGGATGGCAGAACTGAAATTGGTATCGCGCGAGGCGTAACCGAGCATGGCGCGCTTATTCTGGAAACGGTGGGCGGAATGCAAGTTTTTAATGCGGGAGAAATTGGTTTGCGTGCAACATGAAAATGTTACTGATTGATGCTGGCAATAGTCGCGTCAAGTGGGTCACGGTAGAAGGTGGCATGTGGCTGCAGCAAAATGTGCTTGAAAATACCCACGCGCCCGCATTAAGTGCGGCATTTTCGGAATTGCCGCCGCCGGACAGAATCCTTGTATCCAATGTCGCTGGCGAGAGCATGGCGCAACTGCTATCCGCAGCCTGTGCCACTTGGCAGTGTCCCATCGAATTCATCGTGGCCCAAGTAAGGCAATGTGGCGTGTGTAACTCGTATGAACACCCCGTGCAGCTTGGCAGCGACCGTTGGGCGGCGCTAATTGCTGCTTGGCATCAAGAGCGCGCATCCTGTCTGGTGGTAAATTGTGGCACAGCAACTACTGTGGATGCGCTGTCTGCCGAGGGCGAATTTTTGGGTGGGCTAATCCTGCCGGGTGAAGACATGATGCAAAGCAGCCTGGCCGCAGGCGCTGCCCAGTTAGTACAATCCGATGGTGTCTGGCGCGAATTTCCGCGCAATACCGCCGATGCCATATTTAGTGGCTCAATCCAGGCGACCATTGGTGCTATCCGTTTGCAGTTCGAGGCGTTAGCAGTGCGTGGGAACGTGCGCTGCCTGTTAAGCGGTGGCGCAGCGGATAAGGTACAGTCGCATCTCAAATTGCCGTCGGTGCGGGTGGATAATCTGGTATTGCGTGGCTTGCAAATAATTGGTCAGGAAAGTCTATCTTGAACGCGTGAATCTTTTAGCTTTTAATAAACTGTCTGTCTCTCTGGCGAATATATTTTCAGGTTTAAAAATCAAATAAAAAATGAGGTAATGATGAAGTGGCTAGTCTGGTTATTGTTGCTGGCAAATTTGATGTTTTTTTCATTTATTCAATGGGGTGAAATATTGACAAGTGAAAATAAAAAATTGAAGCATCAACCATCGTTGAATGTGGAAAAGATCAAGTTACTGGATGCGCCAAATGCAGCACCGGCAACTTCATTGCCTTCTTCTGCTGTATTAGCAACATCGCAGGATCAGCGAGCATTTACGGATGTTTGTCTGGAGTGGGGAGAGTTTTCCGGCATCGATAGCGTAAGTGCCACGGCAGCTTTGACTACATTGAAACTAACTGACAAATTGACGCAGCGACAAACTGAATATGCGATTGGTTATTGGGTATACCTGCCACCCGCACAAACCCGTGCGGAAATGGATAAAAATATCGCCGAACTCAAGACACATAATGTTAAGGATTACTTCACCGTGCAGGACGCCGGACCATGGAAGAACGCTATTTCGCTGGGCGTATTCAAGACAGAAAAGGCAGCGCGTAAAGCTTTTGATAGCCTCCGGGCAAAAGGCGTTAAAACTGCTGTGATGGGAGAGCTCATGAGCAAGTTTAAACTTACGGTGTTTGTGCTGAAATCCCCAGACGTAGTGGCAATTGAGAAAATGGTAACATTACAACAGAAGTTCGCTGGCAGTGCAGTACATTTGGTAGCTTGTGATCAGCCTTAAGACCAGGGTACAAGTACCAGCGCAATTGACAAGCAGCAGTTAAATCTGGAAAATGCCGCGCTCTTCATGGCAATTTAGGGTGGTTGATCAAAGCGACGACACGATTCAGGTGATATAGCTCAGATGGTTAGAGCGCAGCACTCATAACGCTGAGGTCGGTGGTTCAACTCCACCTATCACCACCAATAAGAAGTACAACTCAGTACACAGGCAAGTCCAATAAACCCGCTTCGATCCTAATGATTCGCGGGTTTTTTCTTTACCGCGTCCCTTCGCGTATATTGCAAAAACCAGCAAGAAAACAACGGCACAACCGCATATTATGTCTCTGTTCCACAGAAAGGTGGCTCACCGCACAGACACTCCAACTCCGTCCTGCTATCTTGCGTTGACTCTCTGCTTTTTGTTCTACTATAAATAGTTTGCCAATTGCTATTTACAGTCAAAGTCTCCCCTGACAGCATTAAGTGGAGGGTACCTCTTCCCCTATTACCCGCAGTTTCTTTTTGGGTATATCGTAATAGTAGCGAACCACTCCTAAAGAATTCAGCGAGAGGTTTTAACCGCGTGTGAAAAAATTTCACGAGGTCGATTTAAAAATGCTTGCGTGCGCACCTTGTCCTGTGCACTGGTTATAACTACGGTACACAGTTAACTAAACGAGCTTCGTACAGCGTGAAGCTACTTCACACGCATTCGTGCGAAAAGTTCTTGGGCTGAGGGACTAACTATGTTTTTAAGCTAGCCATCGTGCAAGCTATGAGTGGGAATCGGTAACCCGGCTTGCTCGTAGTGGGCGCGCCAGTTGGATTCGTACAAGACGGTGTGCTGTCCAGTCCATGCACTTTTGAGCTGATTGAGCTTGAACATGTCAAACATCACACGGTCATTTATGGGTACCCAGCATTTGGAATCATGCCCCACCTAAAAGCTGCAGATCGGGCAAACGACAGACAGCTTGTGTCTACATGGGGGTGCTGCAAATCCGCCGTACTTCAAGGCGCAGCTGCTCATGGCCAAGCAAAAAAATGTGTCGGTAAGAAAATAAGCATCCAGAACCTCTCCCTTCGCTTGCGCTTGTTCATAAATATTCACCAAGCTCGTCACATGATTTGGTTCGTATAAATTATCCGCGTCCAAGGAACAAACGACATCTGCACCTTCGTTCTAGGCACACATGCCCCCCACACTTCTTGGCGTACACCCATAGTCGCCATGAGCGACCGGCAGATTGATAGAAAACAGATTCTTAACGCCAGAAGTAACATCTGGTTTGGGGTGCCCGTCAGAAACGAGGTAATGTTTTATATCTTGATGTGTCTACGCTAAAATACTGTGGATGCATCGACGCAAGATTGCATCCGACTCTTTGTAGTACGGTGTAATAATCGCAACTTTCATTGGGGGAGCGCTTCTGGAATGGGTGCTCAGGATAGTCAATTGAAGTGCGACACGTGTCGTTTGTGTAAATTGTACTCACTTTACAGGAGGGACTCACCTGTGTCACCGGGTGAATCTATGAGCCTGACTGGCTTCGGCTGTTGTTGCCGAATAGCCTATTGATTAATTGATTGGAACTTGCACGTGATTAAAAAGGCACAGCTTACGTGCTTTTTGTCCAACAACATCGATACCGGTTATATTAGCGCCTTCGGCCTCGTACAGCCCGTCATCCCGGAATTACCCCTACCCCATGTTCGAACAAGCCATCAAAAATATCGACGACGTCCTCTGGAAAGAGGCTGGTTGTGCCAGCGAACTTGACTACACCGAGCAAACCTCCTGGCTGCTGTTCTTGAAATTTCTGGACGGTTTGGAGCAAGATAAAGCCATGGAGGCTGGGTTGGAGGGCAAGAAGTACGCTTTCATCCTCGACGCGCCCTACCGCTGGGAAAGCTGGGCCGCGCCCAAAGGGGCTGATGGCAAGCTCGACCACAACAAGGCGCTGACCGGCGACGACCTGCGCGACTTCGTGGATCGCAAACTCTTTCCCTACCTGCACGGCTTCAAGCAAAAGGCCAGCGGGCCGAACACCATCGAATATAAAATTGGTGAAATCTTCGGCGAGATCAAGAACAAGATTCACAGCGGCTACAACCTGCGCGAGATCATCGACCACATCGACGAACTGCGCTTCCGCTCTCAGACCGAAAAGCACGAGCTGTCGCACCTGTACGAAGCCAAGATCAAGAACATGGGCAACGCGGGCAGGAATGGCGGCGAGTATTACACCCCGCGTCCGCTGATCCGCGCCATGGTGCAAGTGGTGCAGCCTAAAATCGGCGAGCGCATTTACGACGGCGCCTGTGGCTCGGCGGGCTTCCTGTGCGAAGCCTTCGACTACCTCAAGGCCAAGCCCGGCCTTACCACCAGCAACATCAAGACGCTGCAAGAGCGCACCTTCTACGGCAAGGAAAAGAAGTCGCTGGCCTACGTCATCGCCATCATGAACATGATCCTGCACGGCATCGAAGCGCCCAACATCGCCCACACCAACACCCTGGCCGAGAGCCTTGCCGACATTCAGGACAAAGACCGCATGGACGTGATCCTGGCCAATCCGCCCTTTGGTGGCAAGGAACGCAAGGAAGTGCAGCAGAACTTCCCCATCCGCACCGGCGAAACGGCCTTCCTGTTTCTGCAGCACTTCATCAAGATGCTCAGGGCCGGTGGCCGGGCGGGCGTGGTCATCAAAAACACCTTCCTTTCCAACACCGACAACGCCTCGGTTTCCTTGCGCAAACTGCTGCTGGAAAGCTGCAACCTGCATACCGTGCTCGACTGTCCCGGTGGCACCTTCCAGGGCGCGGGCGTGAAAACCGTGGTGCTGTTCTTCGAGAAAGGCGCGCCCACGCACAAAGTCTGGTACTACCAGCTCGAACCCGGCCGTAACATGGGCAAGACCAACCCGCTCAACGACGCCGACCTGGCCGAGTTTATCGAACTACAAAAGACCAAAGGCGATACACCCAAAAGCTGGAGCGTGGACGCCAAGAGTATCGACCCGGTGACATTCGATCTGTCGGTAAAGAACCCGAACGGCGGCGAAGCCGTTGCACATCGCAGCCCACAGGACATCATGGACGAGATCGCTGTACTGGATGCGGAGAGTGCGGAAGTGCTGGAGAAAATCAGAAAGCTGATATGAAAATATTTAGACCCGTCGTTCCCGCGAATGCGGGAGCCCAGCAAGTCAATAATGCTTTTTGTTTAAACGCACTCGATTCCCGCCGCAGCCTGCCCTCGAATGGGGTTGTCGGGGGCGGGAATGACGTACTCATTGAGGCGCGGCGGTGAAAAGTCCCGCTGTTTACATGCTTGCCAGTCAACGCAATGGCACGTTGTATATCGGCGTCACTTCCGACTTGATTCAGCGCGTCTGGCAGCACAAGGAAGGACTGGCCGATGGCTTCACCAAAAAACATAACGTAAAAATTCTGGTGTGGTACGAACAGCACGAAACTATGGAAAGCGCCATCATCAAGGAAAAAGCCATGAAGAAATGGCTGCGTGAATGGAAGCTGAAAACCATCGAACAAACTAACCCGGATTGGCGCGACCTCTGGCCAGCAATCACGGGAGCCGCACCACAAGCCGTCACTCCTGTCATTCCCGCACCTCCCGTCATTCCCGCCCCCGACTATCCCATTCGAGGGCAGGCTGCGGCGGAAATCCAGCCCATTTCCGTCATTCCCGCGCAGGCGGGGATCCAGCAAAATAAAAATGCATTTGATTTAAACCCACTGGATTCCCGCCTGCGCGGGAATGACGAGGTGGGGGTATGAAGGCGGGATGGCAATCAAGACCATTCGATGAGTGCATTGAAA
>JBKJQT010000118.1:0-4651 GCA_046593855.1 Candidatus Nitrotoga sp.
TGCGAGTTTTGTGGCCAGGTCATTGGCAGCAGCGAGGAATCCGATACGCACATCTGTGCTGGTGATTTTTGCCCACGCTGCACTGCTGGTAATTATGATCAACCAGGCAAGTGGCAAAGCTGTGATCCAAGAATATTTTAGCTTGTCTGATTTAATTAGGATGCCAGTGGCGACACACAGCGCGATGGCGGCTAGGATTTGATTCGAGATGCCAAACATCGGCCACAGGATATTCACACCGCCATTGGGATCGATCACACCAATATATAAAAAATAGCCCCACGCAGCCACAATGATGCCGCTACTCAGCAATACCGAGGGATACCATGAGGTGCGTCCCAGCGGTTTCCAAATGTTGCCCAGCATGTCTTGCAGCATGAAGCGGCCGACACGCGTACCAGCATCCAGCGTTGTGAGAATGAAGATGGCCTCAAACATGATGGCGAAGTGATACCACATGGCAAGCATGCCTTGACCAAAGGCACTACCGAAAATACTGGCCATGCCGACCGCCAGTGAGGGCGCACCGCCCGTGCGCGCGAACAGAGTAGCTTCACCCATCTGCTGCGCCAGCAAATTCATCTGCACCACCGTAACCGGAAAGCCCCAACTGGAAATTTTTGCCACTGCATCTGCCGCTTCCTTGCCGACTACGCCAGCAGGAGAATTGATGGCGAAGAACACGCCGGGGTCTAACACCGTGGCTGCAATGATTGCCATTATTGCAACGAAAGATTCCAGCGCCATACCTCCGAAGCCGATCATGCGGATGTCGCGCTCATTGCTAAGCAGCTTAGGTGTAGTGCCGGAGGCGATCAGCGCATGAAAGCCAGAGATTGCGCCACAGGCGATGGTGATAAACACGAAAGGAAATAACTTACCACCAAAAATAGGGCCGGTCCCGTCGATGAATTGGGTGAATGCGGGCATTTTTACGTTCGGTTGCATCCACACAATGGCCAGCATCAGCAGTATGACCGTACCGAGTTTCATGTAGGTAGACAGGTAATCGCGTGGCGCGAGCAACAGCCATACTGGTAGGATCGCTGCTGCAAAACCGTAAGCAATGACCATCCACGCTAATGGCAGACCGGGATAGTCAAAAAACTCGCGTAGGTTCTGTTGGTGCTCAATCCATCCCCCACCCGCCACAGCTAACAGTAACAAGATGACGCCAAGTAATGAACCTTCTAGCACACGGCCCGGGCGGATGGTACGCATGTATAGGCCCACCAACATAGCGATGGGGATAGTGGCAGCCACGGTAGAAGTAGCCCAGGGGCTGTGTTTCATGGCGTTGACTACTACCAAGCCAAGCACCGCAATGAGGATAATCATGATAAACAGTGTGGTGGTTAGCGCGGCAATACCACCGATAGTACCCAGTTCGTCTCTCGCCATTTGACCCAAGCTACGGCCATTACGACGGGTAGAATAAAACAACGTGACCATGTCCTGCACACAGCCGCCGAGTACTGCGCCGAACAATATCCATAGCGTACCTGGCAAGTAACCAAACTGTGCAGCGAGAGTCGGTCCGACCAGTGGCCCTGGTCCCGCAATGGCGGCGAAATGGTGCCCAAATACGATCCAGCGATTGGTTGGAATATAATCTCGACCGTTATTGAGTCGTTCTGCGGGTGTAGCACGAGTTGGGTCAACGAGCAGGACTTTGGTGGCAATCCATGTTGCATAGAAACGATAGGCAATTGCATATACGCACAGCGCGGCTGTGACAAACCACAGTGCGTTGATCGACTCGCCGCGATTCAGCGCTATACCGCCCAACGCGGCGGATCCAAGCAAAGCGACTGTAATCCAGACAAGGATGGCGACCAATGAATTTTTCATAGTAAATTTTATCATGATGAAATTCTAGCAAGCAATTTTTATGCAAGAATATAACTGTAAATTATGACATGCCTCTCACCTATTTACTGCCTGCTATATTAAGCTATGCAACATCTATCTTAAACCTGTACGGCAGGCATTATTAAAAGTGACCAGCCTTACTAAGATAGTGTTGTTGAAGATTATGATTTATAATTTTCATATCAATTCAATTTGATAGCAATATCTTCAGCCCGTATTTGAACCTATACCTAAGATTGGCTTTAAACTAAACTCTTGAGCTCCCCTTTGCCTGACTGACAAACACTGTCAGAATGTCTGATAATTCATCGTGTAGGAGATTGCTATGAAAGCACCTATTCGCATCGCTATCACTGGTGCTGCTGGTCAGATCAGTTACAGTCTTTTGTTTCGCATCGCCAATGGCGATATGCTGAAACACGAACAGCCCATCATCTTGCAACTGCTGGATATACCACAAGCGCAGCAAACGTTGCGCGGAATAGCGATGGAACTGGAAGACTGTGTATTTCCCATGTTGCAGCAGGTTGTCATTACCGATGACCCCAAGGTCGCCTTTCGCGATGCAGAAATTGTCCTGCTAGTTGGCGCGCGTCCGCGTAGCAAGGGCATGGAACGCAATGAACTAATCGAGATTAACGCTGGTATTTTCGCCGAACACGGCAAGATTCTCAATGCATTCGCCGCACCTCATGTCAAAGTTTTAGTGGTAGGCAATCCGGCTAATACTAACGCACTAATTGTCATACATAACGCCCCCGACCTTAACCCGAAGAATATCAGTTCTATGATGCGGCTTGATCACAACCGCGCCATCGCGCAGGTAGCGCGTAAGCTTTCCCAGCCCAGTGGCAACATCAAAAAAATGGTGGTATGGGGCAACCATTCGGGTACTCAATATCCTGATCTGTCACATGCCGAGATACGAGGGCGCAACATCCTCGATATTCTGCCAGATCATAACTGGATTGAAAGCGAATTTATCCCTACCGTGCAAAAGCGTGGTACGGTGGTGATCGAAGCGCGCGGCTTGAGTAGCGCTGCCAGCGCAGCCAACGCAGCTATTGGCCATATGCATGATTGGATACTTGGCTCGCACCCTGATGACTGGGTCACCATGAGTGTACTATCGGATGGAAGCTATGATATACCAGCAGGCGTGGTGTACGGTTTTCCGGTTACTTGTCACAACGGCGACTACAAAATTGTGAAGAATCTGCCGATAAGTGAACTTGGCCACCAACATATGCTGGATAATTATCGTGAGTTATTGAAAGAAAGGGAGCAAATAAAACATCTGCTAGGTTAAACCATAATTAATTTAAGCAATCGTTTTATTTCACCTTATTATCTGGGAACGTAAAAGTCAAAAAATAACAAAGCCGGACGACCTTACTTTTTAACATTAAAGTACGATTAAATCGTCGATCGCACAATAATTTAGATGCAAGATGAAGTTGAATCTGCAAGATTTAGAAAAAATATCCACGCTCACCTTAGAGTACTATAACCAGCATGCCGAAGATTTTTTTGTAGGCACACGTAATCACGACGTTAGTCAGAACATTATGTCATTGCTGCACTACATCGAGGTCGGGCCGCCTTTCAAGATACTGGATTTTGGCTGTGGGCCGGGGCGAGACCTTAAGGTGTTTGCAAAAATGGGGCATATTGCAACAGGTTTGGATGGCTGCAAGCGTTTCGCTGCGATGGCGGGCGACTACAGCCACTGCGAAGTGTGGCAGCAGAATTTCCTCAAGCTCGATCTTCCGGTCAAGTATTTTGATGGGGTGTTCGCCAACGCCTCACTTTTCCATGTGCCCAGACAAATGTTGCCACGTATATTACGTGAGTTGCATACGACGCTGAAACCCGAAGCTGTTCTGTTTAGCTCCAACCCACACGGGCATAACGAGGAAGGCTGGAATCACGGGCGCTACGGCGTATATTACAATCTTGATACTTGGCGGCACCTCATGTCAGACGCTGGATTCACTGAGCTTATTCACTATTACCGCCCCGACAACCTGCCGCGAGAAGAGCAGCCTTGGCTAGCGAGCGTTTGGCGGCGAAAGTGAAAAAACCTATGAAAAAATAAGGCGTCTTTGTTTGCATTACGCCATAATGAAAGACATCACTAAAATTAATAAAGAGTTAAATGTACCCATATTTGTGATTTTTTTCGCTTGAATGACCTAAGATGGCTATTGAAAAGTGATTAGTGAAAATCGGGATTATGCCCAAGGAAATTATATGATCGATCCACCCGCGCAGGAAAAAAAGCACTAAATCATACCCCACGTCTGTTTATTGACCTATTAGTCAGTATACTTATCCCTTCCGTTGCTCTTAAGAAATTTAGCAACGAGAATAATTTTGGTGGTAGCGGTGCTCTAATTATAGCCTGCTCATGATGATGTTGATTTTTTATTATTTGTGGCGCACTATTTCCAGCCTGACTGAACTTGCTCTGGACGATGTACTCGCATCAAGAGACTTAAAGACGAAAAAACATGAATAGTGTGTGGCGTAGTGTCGGGGTTTTTATCGTGCTGATTTTAGTTGTCATCGCGATTTTTGTGCTTATCGGTGTGCTCGGTCTTATTCTTTTCCCGTCACACTGGCTCTCTTGATGTATAAATGATGAACAATGCATTTATAAAATAAGGCTATGTCACAGTTAATTGTTGAACGCCATTCATACCCAACGCGGCAAACATGACGGCACGAGGGGACAAGGAGCCATGAGCACGATCAATCAGTCGTCGCCAACCGAGGT
>JBKJQT010000236.1:0-2717 GCA_046593855.1 Candidatus Nitrotoga sp.
ATTCAATGACTTTGCGGCGGATAATCGCCGCCTGCCAGTAAAACAATGGTCCGAAGTACATCATTGCGCGGTTGAACGGGCTACCAAACAACTTTTCGAGCTTCCCGTTTTCATCAAACACTCGGGTTCGACCGTAAACCAGTAGCGCTTCTGGATGGGCATGGGAGGCGCTCAGCATTGCCGAGAGGAAGTCAAAATCGTAAGTATCGTCATCGTCCAGAAAGCAGAGCCATTCACCATTTACGGCTTGTAATCCTTCGTTGGCGGCTTGTGGTCGGGGCAAACGGCGGTGGCCGTCGACGATTCGTATCGAGTGGCCTGATTGCCAGGTGATGGACGGCAGCGCCGGGTGGCCCCCGCCAGTTGCATCGACCACGATGACCTCAACGTTTGGATAATCCTGCCGTGCGATCGACTCCAGCGCCAAGCAAAGTTCCGGCCGCCCCATGCTGCGCACGATGATGGTTACGAGCGGTAGAGTCAGCTTATTGCCAGAATACATAGCAAGTACTTTCTATGAAGAATGAGTTTGAAAAGTGCTGGGGGATATGAGTATAAGTTCGTCGGGGCAGTTATGGCAAAAAACCTAATGACGAAAAGAATAGTTCTACCATTTTGTTTTTGATTTTCTACGTTTTTTGCCAACTTCGTGGGCGATACTTCAGCTGGCATTACATCATCTTACTCAGCCGATGAAAACACGTTTTGTCACTGTGTTCTTTAAGCCACAATAGATTCGCTTAGCGATCTTCGTTGGTGAAAAAATTGTCTTCGCTTCGATTACTGCGCTAGGTTACGTAAATATGGAATTCAATGGATTAAAAATAGAGCAGCGAGCCCAAGGAAAATGAAGAAGCCGCCGCTGTCTGTAATGGCGGTAAGCATTACGCTGGAACCGATGGCCGGGTCGCGCCCCATTCGCTGCATCGACAGCGGTATCAGTAAACCAGCTAATGCGCCCAGGACTAAATTGAGTACCATGGCGCCAGTCAAAATCACGCCAAGCAGTACACTTTTATATAGGAAGTAAGCGAATAATCCAGCTACACCGCCCCAAATCAAGCCGTTAAGGCCGCCGATGGCGAGTTCTTTACCAATTAGCCGCCTTGCATTAGCTTGGTTAAGCTGCCCCAGTGCCAGCGAGCGGATGATAATAGTGGCGGTTTGGTTTGCCGAGTTGCCAGCGATACCTGCCACGATAGGCATTAGCGCCGCGAGTGCGACAAGTTTTTCGATGGTATTTTCGAACTCGCCTATCACGCGTGAGGCAAAGAATGCAGTACACAGATTGAGCGCCAGCCACATCCAGCGATTTTTTACGCTTTTCCAGACCGAAGCAAAGATATCTTCCTCTCCGCGCAAACCGGCCGTATTCAAAATGTCGCTTTCCGATTCTGAACGTATGTAGTCCATTACCGTGTTCACGGTCACGCGACCAACCAGCTTACCGTCCTCTTCTACCACAGGTGCTGAAACTAAATCATAACGTTCAAATGCCTGTGCTGCTTGCTCCGCCTTGTCATCCGAATGCAATTTGATGGTATCGGTCAACATCAGCTTGCTTACGGGAACGTCCGGCTCGTTCACCAATAAACGATTAAGCGGCAAGACACCCTTAAAAATATCGTCTCTGTCCACTACGAATAGCTGGTCAGTATGATCTGGCATCTCGTCAAAACGGCGCAGATAACGCGATACTACTTCCAGCGTGACATGCTCGCGGATGGTCACCATATCGAAATCCATCAGCGCACCTACCGCATCTTCCGGATAGGACATCGCCGCGCGCAATTGCTCGCGTTCTTCAATGGTGAGAGATTTAAATACATCGCGCATCACTGCTTGTGGCAAATCATGCGCCAAATCGGCAATCTCGTCAGTATCAAGCTGCTCTGCTGCCTCACGCAGTTCCTCGCGACTCATGGTGGCAATCAATGATTCACGTACTGAATCGGAAACTTCGATCAAGATTTCGCCGTCACGATCGGCCTTGACCAAATCCCATACCAGTAAGCGCTGCTCAATGGGCAGAGCCTCCAAGATAAAGGCGATATCGGAGGAATGCAGTTTGCTCAGTTTATCTTGCAGCTCAGCTAGATGCTGCTTGTGCAGTATGTTTCCCAACAATTCGTGACGTTCTTGGCGTGGCATTTCCTGCTTGCGTGCCAGCATTTCGACCAGCCCGTGCTTATCCAGCAGGCTTTGCACCTGATGCAGATGCTCCTGCACGTTTTCCGTGTAATGAGGTTCGTGGTTTTTGGTCATGATGCGCAATCTGAAGGATTACGACTATTGTAAAGAGGTTGGATGACAGACGTGTGAAATAATGATCGACTGTGTTGATGCTACCAACCTGACTGGTAAATTGCAGCGAACATTGCCGAATTGATCGCCGCTATGCTTGGTTATTGAAATGCTACTTCGTAATTCCGCTGCCAATGCTGCTTGAGTAGATTTCAGCGCAACATCAGATTTTTGATGTGCATGAATACTCATTTTAGTTCGAATTCTATATTAAAATATGGCGGACTAAAGTTCGAAGTGCAACACATTGTCAATTCATCTTTATTACATAAAGACCAAGGGGTTGATACTTCTGGCGGAGTCAAGGGCGGCTAAGCCGCGCCACTTGTGGTGCTTGCCCTTGATGCCGCCAGAAGTATCAATCAAACTTAAGAAGGCAATGAGAACGCCTGTTGTAATCCGTGTTGCACTTC
>JBKJQT010000291.1:0-9509 GCA_046593855.1 Candidatus Nitrotoga sp.
TCTTCCGCTTTTTCTTGAGTGACTCCATATGTTTCCTGTATTTTTCCTGCGAGCTGATCCCGTTTGCCCGCTATCACGTCAAGATGATCATCGGTAAGCTTTCCCCATTGCTCCTTAACCTTGCCTTTGGCTTGCTTCCAGTTGCCTTCGATTTGATCCCAGTTCATTTTTTTCTCCTTTTAAATATTAATTAATTGCTATCACTTTATTTTTTGACGCGCAATTCGTTAATGACATTATTTACACCTTCGGTTCTGCGAGCGACATCAACTGCACGATCAATTTGAGTCTGATTGTCGACAAAACCATTGAGCTGAACTTCGCCATTATGTGTTATCACTGCAATGTCGAAACTCTTAATATCAGGATCAGCAAGAAACGACGACTTAACTTTCGAAGTCACTATACTGTCATCAACTTTGATGCCCATGGTCGTGACACTATTGTTTTTTAAGCTCACCTTATTGTCCACATTCTTAACACCTTCTACTGAAAGCGTGATCTTAATTGCATGATCAATTTGGGCTTGATTATCCACAAAGCCACTTAACTGAACATCGCCCTTATGCGTCTCTACTTTAAAATCAAAACCTTTGATATCCGAATCAGCCAACAACTTGGATTTTACTTTAGTAGTAGTAATACTGTCGTCAATCTCTGTTCCCACCGTAGTGCTCGCGGTAGATTTATTTGCATTTTCCTGAGTTTTACCGCAACCGGTAAAGGACAGAACGCCGGTAACCGACACAATCAGAATAAGCAATCTATGGTAAGTATTCATACTCCCCTCCAATAAATTTTAACTAGAAACAAAATTTGAATAGATGAATATTCGATGAATTCATATAATCAAAACTAACTGTGTTAATAATTTCATATTTCCAAAGTCAATTCAGTGCGCTAGCGAACATATCTGCCCGCGCTCGATTATTTGGTTATCTACGCGCAGCTTCGTAGAGAGGCATAACGGTTGGCAATAATGCTTCAATCTGTTTTATCCGATTTGAATTGGCTGGATGACTACTCAGGAATTCCGGAGGGCGCTGGCCATCGCTGGCCTTCATCATTTTCTGCCACAGTGTGATTCCGGCGCGTGGGTCGTAGCCTGCTCGTGCACTTAGTTCCAAACCAATGCGATCAGCCTCAGTCTCGTCAGTACGGCTAAATCTGGTTGCGATCAGTGCCTGATAACCAGCGCCTGCCAAATCAGCTACACCCCCACTTAAACCTAACAATGCGGCGCCAACATTAATTGTGGTATTGGCGGCAATTGCCTGAGATACCTGTTCACGAGAGTGCTCGCGCAAGGCATGAGCAACTTCATGCCCCAACACAACTGCGATTTCATCATCGGTCAGCTTTAACTCGTTGATCAGTCCGGAATAAAAAATAATTTTGCCGCCAGGCATACAGAATGCATTAAGCTGTTTGTCGCTAATTATATTAGCTTCCCACTTCCAACTTGGCGCATCAGGACGGAATGTTGCGGTATGCGGTTTGATGCGGTTGGTAATTGCAATCAACCGTTCTAACATCGCGCCATCTTGATTCAGCGTTCCCTTTTGTGCTGCTTCTGCCTTCAACTTGTTATAGCTATGTTCGGCAACTTGCTCCAACTGCTGTGAAGAAACAAGCATTAGCTGAGAGCGCTGTGCACCAACTGCACCACCAGTAGTAGTGGTTTTACATCCGCCGAGCGCAACTAATGACAGACTAATAAATAATACCGAATAAATTCTATTTATAAACATGTTTTCCTTTGCGATTCTTGATTATTCATCACAATATTTTATATCGACAACTACTGCCCTACCGTTCGATACAAAAAACCAGAAGAATTAACGACGATTCAGAAGCAGCCCAATCACTGCTCCAATTCCAACAGCTACACCTATGGCGCGCCATGGATTTTCATGAACATAATTGTCAGTGGCCCGAACTGCAGTCTTAGTAGTTTCAATTGCAGTTTCTTCAATGTAGCGCAGCCTTTCTTTGGCTGCCTTCAAATTTGATTCCATCTTTGCGCGTAAAGCATTGGCTTTATCACCACCTTCATCGACTACAGACTTCAACAATTGCTCACCTTCATTTACAACAGCATTGAAATCTTTAAGTAAATCATTTTTTAAATTTTGGCTAATAATTTGTGTCATAATATACTCCATTTCTTGTTATAAATTATATACTTAAATAATATATGGTTAATGTATTTCCAAGTTCCGAAAACGTGCTTAATATATTACTAATAACTAAGGATAGTCAGTTCGGTAGCGAACATAAGATAGTTTTAGGAATGAGAGTTCATCCTTGTCGACCAATAAAACCTTCTTATAGACTACATTAATCGTGTAGTCACGTGATCTGTTGGTAACAGCAGTGATCAGTCCATTGGCGATAAAGGATAGAGAATGGACGGTGCCTTCGAAGTCGCGCAGAAGAATATAGCGCCGTGTAACCCTTTCAAATGCACCATTTTTACTGCACATTTCGACAACGTCACCTTCGTGGATTTGATTTTTCACTACGGGTCTAGAAGATACAAAGCCAATCAAAGGGTTTGCTACGCTGCCTGTACTGAAATTTCATCACGTTGGGCAATAATACGATTGCGCTCATCAACATATACAAGTTGAGGATGAAATTTCTGCAACTCCAGTTCAGTGTACATTGCGTAAGTGGCGATGATTAGTATATCGCCTGAATTGGCCTTATGCGCCGCGGCACCATTCACCGAGATGACGCCGGAGCCGCGTTGTGCAAGGATGGCATAAGTGGTGAAGCGCTCACCGTTGGTGACGTTATAAATATCGATCTGCTGGTATTCACGGATATCAGCGGCATCCAATAAATCCTCATCGATCGCACACGAGCCTTCATAATGCAATTCCGAATGCGTCACATGCACTCGATGCAATTTGGCTTTGAGCATAGTTCTTTGCATTGCGTTACCCCCTACGGGAGAACAAGGGCAGGCATTATATAAGGGCGCCTCTATAAATCCAAATTTCGTCCCAATACTGTAACACCAAGAAAATTTTTTAATCTCTTCTGGTTGAATTCCTCGTTGATTGCGGCGTAAGCTTTGCGGATGAGCGAATATCCATCAGAGTCACAACGTAACGGTACTGATGTACCACTTGGTATTTACTGCAAAGTATCGACGAGCAATGATTAACGGCAGGGTTGATGAGATTTTATAAGAGGTGGTTTTGGAAATTGAGGACGCTACCAAATGAAGTTTTTGAAGAAAGGGGCGAGGGCCTGTCTTCATACTCTACCCTTAACTTCCGTTAATTCGATTGTCTTTAATTGACGACTATTAATTGAATGTGTATTCAGCGTGTTATTAAGTTCAAATAGAAAAATGTCCCCGATAAGCGACATAATTATGATTATCATCATCTATTTTTAATGTAGGTCATTGTTTGTTATGTCATATAAAAACTGGCATCTATTTTGCTTAGTAGGTAAGCACTGGCATAAGGTCAGTTTTAAATTAACTTTTTATTTTAAAGGAAATTATTAATGAAAATATTAATGAATATGCTAGTTTTTGCTTTGGTATCAGTGGTTACTTTGCCGTCGTTTGCAACAAGTGTCCCACAGTCGGCAGGAGACTGTCAAAAGGCTCATGCTGGTGACCACGTCAAAATCCAGGCTTGTATTGATGGCTTGAAAAAGTAGTTAGACGACCTCCGTAAAGCCGGAGGGTTTTGGACGTACCCTTAAAGACGACCTCCGTAAAGCCGGAGGTTTTTTTGGACGTACTCTCAAATAAGCCAATAAATCCAGCCTATCAAAAAACTGCTAATTTTAACCGGGTTACACGATGGTAGCCGCCATCAAGACTCATGCGCGGACAACGATTATGGCTGAGCTTCCCCAGAAAATATTCGAATGTCCCTTTTAATCATAGCCTCATCCGCAACACGTATCTCTTAACACCTCCAGATTATCTATAAGTCGGGTCTGCCCCAACCAAGCCGCGGCCAATATGACCAGATTACATTCGCACGCTGTTGGCTCCGCTAAGTTGGCCCAGGCACGTATCGCAACATAGTCGACCCGCCACCCACGCGCACTAAGAACTTCAATAGCTTGCCATTCCAACTTAAAGAAATCCGTTGCGCCATCCATAATAGCCAGGCGAATCCCAACAAGATTTTGGTATAGAAAAACCGCTTCAGTTCGCTCCGCAACGTTCAAGTACTGGTTGCGCGAACTCAACGCCAGACCGTCCGACGCACGCACAGTTTCGCCGCCGATAATTACTACTGGCAGATTCAATTGTGCCGTCATTTGGCGCATTAAATATAACTGTTGATAATCCTTCTTCCCAAACACCGCGATGCGCGGCTGCACAATGTTGAACAACTTCAGCACGACCGTCGCAGCACCGCGAAAATGACCGGGACGGAAAGTACCGCATAACTCATTGGCAACGGGTGGTAACTCTACTGTTACTTGCTGTGGCTGCGGATATAAGTCACGCTCGCTCGGCGCAAAGACCACATCCGTTCCGCACTGTTCCAGCATTTTGCAATCCTGCTCCAATGTTCGCGGATATTTGGAATAATCTTCGTTCATGCCAAACTGTAGCGGATTGACAAATATGCTTACCACCACAAACTGGCCATGCTGGCGCGCAATCCGCACCAAATCAAGATGCCCCTGGTGCAGATTGCCCATAGTCGGCACCAAGACGATGCCAGTTACACCTCGCAAACGCGCGTGTAGTTCGGCAATGGTGTGAATCACTAGCATCAATGTCCCTTAAAAAATATTTCCTCTTCAAAAACTGTGTTCTATACCGGGAAAGGCCCCGGATTTCACCTCAATCACATAACGCGTCACCCCGTCGGCAATGCCTTGTGCGCCCTGCATATAATTCTTCACAAAGCGTGTTTTTTTGCCTGGGTAAATATCCAGCATATCGTGCAACACCAGCACTTGGCCTGAACAAGCTGCGCCCGCGCCTATGCCTATGGTGGGAATAGAAACATTGGCGGTAATTTCTGCGGCCAGCAGCGCTGGCATGGCTTCCAACACCACCAGTCCAGCCCCAGCCTGCTCGACTATTACCGCATCTTGCAACAGACGCTTAGCGTCAGCGTCGTTCTTACCCTGCACCCGATAACCACCAATCTGGTGCACCGATTGCGGTGTAAGCCCAATATGGGCACATACTGGAATACCGCGCCCGGTAAGAAAGGAAATAGTCTCGGCCATCGCCGCACCGCCTTCAAGCTTGATCATCTGCGCGCCCACTGCCATCAGGCGCGCGGCATTCTCAAATGTTTTCTCCGGGCTAACCTGAAAGGTGCCGAACGGCATATCGGTGATTATGAATGCCTGTTTTGATCCACGTGCTACGCAAGCTGTGTGGTAAACCATCTCGTCCAAGGTCACCGGCAGGGTAGTTTCATGCCCTTGCAATACCATGCCGAGCGAATCGCCCACCAGCAGTGCGTTGATACCACCTGCTTCGAGCAACGCCGCAAAGCTGGCGTCATAACAAGTCAACACAGCGATTTTTTCGTCTTTGTCACGTAATGCCTGCAATGACGTTAATGTCGTTCGCATCATGCTCCTCTACTAAAGAATTCACGCTGCCCGCGCATTCCTTCGATACGCTGTAACAGAAAAGCGAAATCCTCGTCGCTATCCACAAAATTCAAATTCTCACTATTCACGATAAACACTGGCGCCATGTCGTAATGATAAAAGAAATCGCTATAAGCTTGCGCTAGACGCGTCAGGTAGGAATCAGCAATCTGCCGCTCGTAAGGTGTGGCACGTTTGTGTACGCGCTCGACCAAAGCTTCTGGCGAGGCTTGCAGGTAAATTACCAAGTCCGGTGCAGGCACTTGCGGTGCCAGGTTGTGGTAGATGTTTTGATAAAGCGCAAATTCATCATCGCTAAGATTTAAGCGGGCAAACAGTACATCCTTGTCGAACAAATAATCCGCCACGGTACTGGCGCGGAATAAATCCATTTGCGCCAAATCACGTACCTCATTAATACGTTGAAACAAGAAGAACAATTGAGTAGACAACGCATGACGTGCAGGATTTTCATAAAATCGTGCCAAAAAAGGATTTTCTTCGGGTTTTTCCAGCAATGCAGTCGCTTCAAAATGTTTGGCAAGACGGCGGGCCAGGCTGGTTTTGCCCACCCCGATCGGTCCCTCGACCACTACGTAACGGTACCTATCGAACAACATCTACAATCCGCTCCAATTGCTGTTGCTTACAACTTAGTAATGCTTCTGCCACCGCACCCACACCAGGAATAACACAATTCGGTGCGATTTCCAGTAAAGGGCACAACACAAATGCACGCAGGTGCATCTGCGGATGAGGAATGGTCAGGCTATGCTCATGGTGACGCAAATCGTCATATAACAGTACATCCAAATCCAGTGTTCGCGGTGCGTTACGAAATTCTCGCGTGCGACCACACTCGCGTTCCAGTTCAAGTAGCGCATCCAGCAGGGCGCGTGGGCTCAAAGTCGTTTCCAATTGCGCTACCGCATTAATGAAATCCGGCTGTTCGAGATAACCTATTGGAGCACTGCGGTAGAACGAAGAGTTCGCCAATACTTGAATATGTGGCAAACTGGCTAATGCCCGCAAAGCGTGTAATAACTGTTCACACGGGTCGTCCAGATTACTGCCCAAGCCAATGAAAGCCGTATGCTTGGAATTCATTCGCAAGTGTAGGCTTCCTTGATCCTCATAATTTAGTAGACAGTACCGCTGGTACCGTCATGCCCGGTTTCTTGCGACGACGGCGTTTCTTGACCCCTTCGTCAGGCAATAGCATTTCGGCGCGGCGTTCGTCCGTGGCATCCTGAAACTCGTCCCACCACAAACCCAGTTGGGAATCCACCTCACCACTTTCACAACGCAGTAGCAAAAAATCATAAGCGGCGCGAAAGTGCGGCTGAGACAGCAAGCGAAATGGCCGCTGCCCACCGCGCTGCCCGAAACGAGGTTGTAATAACCACAAATCCTTCATGACCGCATCATAACGGCGCGGGATGGCAAGCTGCGCCTGCTGCCTGCTGAGCACCTCGTCCATCGCTGCGTGTAGCGCTGCGACCGGGCGCTCGCCTGCATCTTGATGCACTTTCCAAGCTGAAAGTACATCGTGCCACAGTAGCGCGGCAAACAGGAAAGCGGGCGATACAGATTTCTCATCATGTATACGCTGATCGGTATTCTGCAAAGCCAGCATGACGAACTTTTCGCCCAAAGGCTGTTTCAATATCACATCCAGCATTGGCAACAGTCCATGGTGTAAATCCATAGATCGTAGTTTCTTGACACACTCCAACGCGTGGCCCGATAGCAGCAGCTTAAGCATCTCATCCAGCAAGCGGGCCTGCGGCACGTTACCAAGCAAATCTTTCATTTTTGCAATGGGCGCGGCGGTAGCAGCCTCCAACCTCATGCCCAGCTTAGCCGACAAGCGCACCGCGCGTAGCATGCGCACTGGATCTTCGCGGTAACGCACAGCCGGATCACCGATCATGCGCAGGGTATTGCAGCAGATGTCAGCATAACCATTGTGATAATCGTAAATTTCCTGACTGGACGGATCATAAAATAGTGCATTAGCGGTAAAATCGCGTCGCGCGGCGTCCTGTTCCTGATCGCCAAACTCATTGTCACGCAGCAACCGACCATGTTCATCAGTTTCTGCCTCTTCACTCTCTATCTTGCGGCGAAAAGTGGAAGTCTCTACGGTTTCCTCGCCGAACAATACATGCACCAAACGGAAGCGCCGCCCGATGATGCGCGAACGACGGAACACGCGGCGCACTTCTTCCGGCGTGGCGTCAGTTGCAATATCAAAATCTTTAGGGTGACGGTTAAGTAATAAATCGCGCACCGCACCGCCCACGACAAAAGCCGCGTAGCCCGCCGCCTGCAAACCATCCGTCACTTTGCGTGCAGCGGGACTAATGCCATCGCGGCTAACGCCATGTACATCAAAGGGGATGATGTGACATTTTCCTTCTATCCGGGTGCGGACAGATTTTCCGAATATGCGCTTGAACAGCTTTTTTATCATTGCTTTCTACTGTGACAGAAATGCCGCAACAAACCGCGACATAATTAGGAGCGTGGATTATACACCCGCTACAAACCAGCGCTCTCCCTCCACGGACAGCTCTCGTAACGGACACTGATATAGCTCCTCCAAGTGCGCGCGCGTCAGCAACTCTTGCGCTGTACCATGCAGCACATGGCCATCAGCAAACTGCATCAGCACATGATCGCAGCAGCGTTGCGCCCACAGCGTGTCATGCAGCACCATCATAAGCGCGCACCCTTGCTCCTTCAACCGACTGAACACTTGCATCGTCTGTGCCTGATGGCGCAAGTCAAGATGCTGCAATGGTTCATCCAGCAAATAACACTGTGCCTGCTGCGCCAGCGCCTGGGCAATTGCGGCACGCTGCTGTTCGCCGCCTGACAATGTATTGTATGGTCGTTGCGCCAACCCTTCTAACTCCATCTGCACCAAAGCCTGCTGCACCAGCACTTCATCCTGTACGTTATAACCGAACAACGAGGCGCGATGGGGAAAGCGACCCAGCAATACATATTCCTGCACACTACCCCAAAATTCACCGCCTTCATTTTGCAGCAACACCCCAAGGTGTTGCGCAAGGTTGCGCCGCGTATGGGCGGCCAGTGCCACACCATTCAAACTCACCATGCCAGACTGTGGCTTATGCAAACCAGCCAACGTTCGGAGCAAGGTGGTCTTTCCCACCCCGTTCTGTCCTAACACGCCCCAACACTCACCTGGACGAATCATCATATCAAGTTCGCGGCATATCATCTTGCCGCCTATTGCTACCGTGAGTTTACGCACCTCCAAAACCAGATTATTAAATGCTTGCATTAGCTCCGCCGACTCAATAACCACAGCAATACCGGCACGCCCAGCAGCGCAGTGAATATACCCACAGGCAATTGCAGCGGCGACCACAACATGCGTGCCAACGTATCGGCCAGCACCAAAAAGCTGCCACCCAATAATGTCGATAATGGGATGAGCCAACGGTGTGCGCTGACACCGAGGAGGCGTATGGCATGCGGTATCATCAAACCGACGAAACCAATACTACCGCCAAGCTGCAACGCCGTGACAGTAAGCACAGCAGCAGCGAAATACAATCCCGCCTGCCAGCGACCAACCGCCACCCCTAGGGCCGCCGCCTTGTCCAGCCCGCCCGCCAGCACATCCAACCCACCGGAAAACACCGTGGCGCACAACCCCACTGCCAGCAGCACGAGCCAGGCAAATGGCAAACCTTGCGCATGCGACAGATCCCCCATCAGCCAGAACAACATGCCCTTAACCTGCTCACCCTGCGCCAATGTCAGCAGCAGGCTGATCAGCGCGCCACAACCGGCAGAAAGCACCACGCCGGTAAGCAGTAGGCGGTAGATGTTTCGTTCGCCATGTCGAAAGCCCAAACCAAATACCG
>JBKJQT010000151.1:0-5835 GCA_046593855.1 Candidatus Nitrotoga sp.
GCTCCGTCTCCCACCGGGAGAGGGTTGGGGTGAGGGAAACAGGCATGGCGAGTTTAGGGCGCCTCTAAAAATTCAAGTTTCTAAGCAAGACAAGGCACGAGTAAAAAATTTGAGCGCGGCATATAGTTGATATGTAAGCGATAATTTTTTTCGAGTAACGCCGTATTGTGACGAAAATTGGATTGTTAGAGTCGCCCTTTATCGGCTCTCCAACTCTTCCCAGCGCGCCATAAGTTGCAACAACTCATCCTCGATAATAGCGGTGCGTTCCTGCAGCTGCTTGGCGTGGGCAGGATTATCACGGTAGAGATTGCCCGCGCCCAAAGTGGCTGCAAGCTCCTCCTGCTCTTGTTCCAAGGATGCAATTCGCTGCGGAATCTGCTCTAGCTCACGCGCTTCTTTGAAGCTTAACTTGGTGACAGGTTTGGATTGAACTTCAGTCTGCGGCGATGGCTTGACAGGTACCGCTGCACTTACGAGCGCTCGCTGCACGGCCTGCTGCTTCTTTACGCGTACCCAATCTTCATAACCACCGACGTATTCCATCAATTTACCATCTCCCTCAAAGGCGATGACCTGAGTCACCACATTGTCGAGGAAAGCACGATCGTGGCTGACCAGAAACAACGTGCCATCGTAATCCGCGAGCAGGTCTTCCAACAGTTCCATCGTCTCAATATCGAGGTCATTGGTCGGCTCGTCGAGCACCAGCACATTAGCCGGCCGGCTGAACAGACGAGCCAGCAGCAAGCGGTTGCGCTCTCCGCCGGACAAACTTTTTACCGGTGAGCGGGCACGTTCCGGCGCGAATAAAAAATCACCGAGATAACTAATGATGTGTTTGCGTACACCACCAATTTCGATAAAATCTGCGCCCTGACTGATTGTATCGGCCAGCGTGGCCTCTTCATTCAGTTGCGCACGCAATTGATCAAAATACGCCACTGCCAACTTGGTGCCCATATGCACCTTGCCGCTATCTGGGGCCAATTCGCCCAAGATAATTTTTAGCAGCGTGCTCTTGCCCGAGCCGTTGGGTCCTAGCAGGCCAATCTTGTCGCCGCGCTGAATGCGGCAGGAGAAATCTTTAATGACTTGCCTGTCACCGAATGATTTGCTGATGTTCGACAGTTCCGCCACCAGCTTTCCGGATCGGTCGCCCGCCTCCAGACTCATCTCAACCTTGCCCACACGCTCACGCCGCGCACTGCGCTCGCGCCGCAACTGCTCCAGCCGCCGCACGCGCCCTTCATTACGCACGCCTCGCGCTTTAATGCCCTGACGTATCCATACTTCTTCTTGCGCCAGCACCTTGTCGAACTTGGCGTTGAGCACCGTTTCGTCCTGCAACATCTGCTCCTTGAAACGCAGGTAAGCCGCAAAATTTCCGGGGAAACTGGCAAGATTGCCGCGGTCTAATTCGACTATACGGGTAGCGACGTTATCCAGGAAACGCCGGTCGTGAGTCACGAACAACACATTGCCGCGAAAGTTGTTAAGCAAACCTTCCAACCATTCAATGGATGAGAAATCAAGATGATTGGTAGGCTCATCCAGGATCAACACGTCCGGCTCAGCCACCAACGCCTGCGCCAGTGCCACGCGCTTACGCACACCCCCGGAGAGATCACCCACACAACTGTCAGCATTCAGTTCCAGACGTTGGATGGCAGTCTCAATACGCGCCTGCACTGCCCACCCATTTTGCGCTTCAAGCTTTGTTTGCAGAGGTTGCATCGCCTCCAGCAAACTTTCGTAATCGGCATCTGGTTCAGCAAGTTGATGCGACAAGTGGTGGTAATCGGTAATAATTTGTTGCAGCTCACCCAGCCCGCGCGCAACTTCATCAAACACAGTGGCGTCAGCATTTAATTCTGGTTCCTGGCTCACATAACAAATACGCACTCCGGGTGCGCGCCATACGAGCCCATCGTCTAACACAGCCTGTCCGGCCAGCACTTTTAACATACTGGACTTACCGCCGCCGTTGCGTCCGATTAGGCCGACGCGCTCACCTTCGTCCAGTTGGAAATTAACATGATCAAGCAGTGGTACATGGCCATAAGCAAGCGCGGCCTTATCAAGAGTAATGTATGGCATCAGGTATTATATTTTTAATTAACAAGAAGAAATTGATGGATAAACGAAAACGCATCGACCATAGCGAAATAGAAAAAATCTTAGCACATAACGAAATTTGACAACCGCGATAGAATTACAACTGGAACGGATAACGTCGCAGCCAGAATGTTGCTGTCAGGATTTCTCATCCTTTTCCAGCTGCCAATAATTTATTCAAATCCTCAATAATTTCTTTCGAATGACGCGACGTTTCAACCTTGTCATACACCTTGCTAATTTTACCTTGCGGGTCAATCAAAAAAGTATATCGCCGCGCCAACTTGAATATTCCAAGATTCCGCAATACGGCATAACGCTTGGTCACCTCGGCGTTCTTGTCCGCCAGCAGCGGAAAGGGAAGTGAGTATTTCTTAGCAAAATCGGCATGGCTCTTGCTATCGTCCATGCTAATGCCTATAACCTGAGCACCGAGTCCAGTTAATTGATTCATATCGTCTCGAAAGTTGCATGCCTGCTCAGTGCAGCCTGGCGTATCATCCTTGGGGTAAAAATAGAGCACTAGCCACTTACCTTGAAAATCCGCCAAGGTATAAATTTTTCCATTCTGGTCGGGTAGATTGAAATTCGGTGCAGCTTCTCCAATTTTCGGCAATTCGCCCGCACGTGCCAGCTGGCTGGCTATCAGCAATGCCAATATGCTTAACATACTAAATATTATCAATATCTTAATGCTACTCTCCTCATGTTTTATTTTCAGGCAAAACTCCGAAGCCACAGCAATAAATTGCCATAGGGACGACATTTGTTCAACACCGTAATGATACCAGCCGAACACTATATCGCGCTTGTACTCAATACAGCAGAAGCCAACATTTAGATTTTCTGTAGTGAGCAAATAGACTGCCCGGACTTGTAGCACATGACTTGTCCGGACAAAATTGCTACACAGGATTCGAAAAATGAGCTTTGAAGAAGCTCAGGATAGTTGGGTAGACAGGGCAGCTGACGCAGAGAGGATTGCATGGTTAGCCTTCGGCTCTGCAAAAACCTGGCTGCCGGACTTCCATCGACATAGTTACGTGTCATGCCTGGCGCACACGTGGAGCAAAGTGCAACAAGCTTTGCGCCGTCCCGTTAAGAACAGCCCGGAATATATAAGGTTTAGTTGAATGAAATGAAGCTCAACCGCGCTATCTGTGTTTAAGAAACTCATCAAGCGCGACCCCGACGTCTTTAGCGATTTGCCGAAGCAAGACTGGGGAGATATCTCGACCTTTATGAAAGGGCACCGTTGTGCAGCGGCCTGTAGGATCGCGGAATTGTTTGTGTGAACCGCGTTGGCGAACTTCGGTGAAACCAAGCTTGATGAGGATGGCAATAATTTCGTTAGGTTTGAGGACAGGGAAGTTGCCCACAACTCAAGCGACAGCGACGTTTTGAACCTCAACAAACTCGGACTCTAGAATGGGATTGCCATCTTCCACAAGCATTTCAATAACCTCTTGCAGGTTGCGATTGACTTCATCCAATGTCTCCCCTTGGGAATGGGCACCAGGAAAGCCGGGAACAAAGCCAACGAACAGGCTGGTTTGTGTGCATCGCTCAATTACCGCTGAATAAACTTTCATGACTGACCTCCAAAATCACATGAGAGGTGCGATTATCACTCTATGCCCTGTGACAATCAACTGCCGGTGCCCAATCTACCGGGCTGATGCTGTGGGAGGATGTCTTCGGCAAGTTTTTCCCCTGGGTGTTAACGTCGGTGGCGACGACACCGCTGACCGGTCTGACCCTGCTGATAAAAATGGACGTGATGCCAACGCTACGTTCTCGCCCTGCTGGTGCTGAGCGTGGCAATGATGCTGATTTTCGCGCACGTATTTTTCTCGCCCTATAAAGAACTCAAACGCTCGATCGGCGAACAGGACTGGCAAGTCCGACGACGCCGCGCTTCGCTTTACAACTCGGCGTACAGAAACGAGGGGGCGATCAGGTTTCGATACTGTTCGGATAAGTGCCTTTACCGTAATCTGCCGAAGCAGGAAGCGCTCCGGAAGGCCCAAAAAATGCGCTATTCGAACAGTATTAAAACCTGGCCGCAGAGGCTTTGTATGCATATTCAATTGTAAGTAGAAAAGACCAAGTCTGGTACGACCACTTCCCATTGTTCGCATTTTGGCTCGCGATATTTCGTATCAGACTCGTCCTTCCGCCAGACGAGAATCGCGCTGACTCGCACCTCGATACATTGCATACCGAGGGGAACTGCGAAGACACTCGACATTTTGCCGACAGTCTCACCCTGCATATTGAGCAAACACCACCCGCCGATTATTGCTTGCAAACTCAATAGCGCGCCTGGTGCGAGACGAGCAATTATGCCGTGAATGGGGGCTGTTGATATATATCCACCTGCAAAGCCGATATTGATTTCTTTCAGGCTGGGACGGACATATTGACGTTCAAGTTCGGATGGCGGTGCGGCAATCTGCGTGATTGAACGGCGCAGCAAACAAGGCGCATCGGAAATTCCGTCAATCAGAGTATTCCCATCGTCAAATCGAGCCAATGTCAGCATTTGTTTAGCGCGTGTCATCGCAACATAGTAAAGTCGGCGAATAGCGTCAATATCTTCGCCCTTCCCCGGCTGCCACTTTCCATCAAGAACCACCACATGATCGAACTCCAACCCCTTTGCACCGTGGGCAGTAACCAGTAAAAGCCCCGTTTGCCGACGACGCGCATCACGCCCCCACTCTGCCAGCCAGTCCTTGAAGTGCGCGACAGGTAATTCGGCACCCTCAACTTCCAACGCATATTCACCTATCGCTTCGCGCAGCATTTCCCAACCTGGATTATCGTTTTTGTCTGCGAGAAAATCATTCATAAGTAACACATCAACCAACGCCAGCCCGCTTTGCTTCAGCCACTCAAGCAAAGATTGTGTCTCGCGTAATTTCCAGAAATAGAAATCATTTTCCCTAGCGAACTGCACGGGGATTCCCCGCCATTCGCAATAGCTGCGCACCGGATCCAACAACTTCCATTCGCGAGCGATGACGGCGCATGATGCCCAGCTCCAATTTGGATCGCTTGCAGCAAGACGCTCCAGTTCAGCCATGACTGCCATGGCCTGAGTGCTGGGATTGTTGCCCGCAGGCAGAATCTGAACTCGCCCCTGGCTCACTGTATCCCGCCCCTGCCAGTCGCCGCCCGGCGGACTCTTTACCCGCCCCTTGTTGATACGGATCGGGTGCATAGCCTTCATTCTGTCAACCGCAGGAGCAATGAAGGCATTTGCGGCTGCGATGATGTGTGCGGTAGAGCGATAGTTCTCGATCATATAAGCAGGTTTCGCCTGATAGTCGGTTTCAAAGCGGCGAATAAAATCGGCAGATGCGCCCTTGAATCCATATATGTTCTGATCGTCATCACCAACGGCGAAGAGATTTATTTTTCCTTCTTCATCCGTCCGCGTGCGCCCGGCAAGAGCTGAAATCAGCTCGTACTCCGCATCGCCAATATCCTGGTATTCATCCAACAGAATCCAACGGAATCCCGCAAGCAACTGGTCGCATTGAGCGTCGGCCTCTTCCGGGAGCAAGCCATCGCCGCGCAACAAGGCGGTAGCCTCGATCAAGATTTTCTCAAAGTAATTGTCATCCGCTTTGTCAGCGCGCTCCGCGAAACTCGCACCGACCAAACGCATGGCCAAAGCGTGCAAAGTGAGTACGGTAACGCCGCGCGCAT
>JBKJQT010000324.1:0-3918 GCA_046593855.1 Candidatus Nitrotoga sp.
CATGCGCGCCACTTATCAGCGCGAAATGGATACTCTTGAATCGCATTTGGCCTTCTTAGCTACAGTTGGCTCGGTGAGTCCTTATGTTGGGTTATTCGGTACGGTGTGGGGAATTATGAATGCATTTCGTGGGTTGGCCAATGTCGGACAAGCCACGTTGGCGCACGTTGCGCCCGGTATAGCCGAGGCATTAATAGCTACTGCGATGGGTTTGTTTGCCGCTATTCCTGCCGTGGTCGCTTACAATCGTTATTCGCATGATATTACGCGCCTGGCTTCACGTTTTGAAATTTTTATGGAAGAATTCTCTAACGTATTGCAACGTCAGCCATGATTCCACGCCGTTCCGCCATGCGCCCAATGAGCGATATTAACGTCGTGCCTTACATAGACGTGATGTTGGTGTTGCTAGTGATATTTATGATTACTGCGCCACTGATGAATCCTGGGCAGATCGACCTGCCCAGCGTGGGTAAATCTCTCGCTCCGCCTGTTGCGCCATTAGAAGTGATCATCAAGAAAGACACTACTCTGGCGCTGAATGATCGAAGTAAGAAGGGTCAGGAGCAGAGCGTTACACGCGAGGAATTAATTGAACTCCTTAAGCAAAAACAGGCACAGAACGCCGATCAACCCGTTGTGATTTCGGCCGACAAGAATGTGCGTTATGAGGAAGTGATCAGCATTATGGACGTGTTGCAACGGCAGCAGATTAAGAAGGTTGGTCTGTTGGCGCAAACCAAGGGGCGATGAGCGCGATCATGTATGCCAAGCCTTACAAGCTTCGTGCTGGGGCACTGGCATTGGCTGTTCATTGTGCATTCTTTGCGCTGTTATATTTTGGTGCCAGCTGGAAGGCGCAGCCTCCCCAAGGCATGGTGGTGGATATTTGGGATAGTTTACCTGGAATGGAGACAACTCCAGTTCCAGTTAAAGTTAAAGTTGAACCTCCTAAACCACTAATTGAGCCGCCCAAGTTGGGTAAGCCGGTGCAGCCAGTGGCACCACCTAAGGTTGATATACCATTATCTGAAAAGAAAAGGTCTCAGGCACAATCCAAGTTCATGAAAAAAGAGCCTGAACGGAAAATAGAAAAAATGAGCGTGCAGGCTGAGCAAAAGAGACAGGAAAATTTGAGGGTACAGGCTGAGCAGAAGGTGTTGGCAGAGCAGAGGGTGTTGGCAGAGCAGAGGGCGCAGGCGGGGAAGAAGATGATTGAAGAACAGAAGGCGCGGGTTGAAAATGAGCGAGCTCGTGCCGAGCAGGCTAATATTGTTGCCAAGATACGTCGTAATCTCAAGGCTCAATTGGAGAAAGCCGAACCGCCCAAAGTAGTTGAGCCGGTGAAGTCTGCGACGTCACTTAAAGCCGATTTCGAATTGGCTGAAAAAAAACGGTTGCAGGAAAAGTTTCAAGAAGCCGTGAAGCTTGAGTCTAAGCGACAAATAGAAAAGGTGGATGCTCAGCTTAAATTTAAGGCCCAGGCCGAACATAAGATTGAGACAGAGCAGAAGGCTGAGGCGGAGCAGAAGGCTCAGGCGGAGTTGAAGGCCCAGGCCGAGCAGAAGGCATTGGCTAAACAAAAGGTACAGGCGGAACGAAAAGCTGAGGTCGAACGAAGAGCGGAGGCCGAACGAAAAGCTGAGGCCGAACGAAAAGCTGAAATGGAACAAAAGGCTGAGGCCGAACGAAAGACGCAGGCGAAACAGAAAGCCCTAGCGGAGAAGAAAGAGCAAGCCGAGGAGAAAGAGCGGGTGAAACAGAGGGCACATGCCGAGCAAAAGCTCCTAGCGGAACAGAAGGAGCAGGCTGAGCAGAAGGCGCAAGCTGAACAAAAAGCGAAAGTTGAACAGGAGCGCGCTCGTGAGCAGAAAGCGCAAGCTGAGCAAGAGCGCGCGCGTGCTGCACAAGCAGCAGCCATAGGCAAGGAGGTGGCTGAATATAAGGCCAAGATCATCGCCAAAATACGCCGAAACATCGTGATGCTGCCGGATATACCGTATAATGCGCGTGCGGAATTTGACGTAACCTTGCTGCCCGGCGGTATGGTTTTAAATGCTGTATTGGTTAAGCCGAGTGGGACCGCGGCGTATGACAGCGCGGTGGAACGCGCCATAAAGAAAGCGGAGCCGTTGCCCTTGCCGCCGGATACGGCGCTATTCAACAATTTTCGTGAGTTGCATCTCAAATTTAGTCCAAAGGAATAGTTTATGAGAGGAGTGAATATGTTACGTTATTGGATTTTGCTGGTTTTGCTTTGTACCGCTATACCCGCTCGCGCTGTGTTGAACATCGATATTGTAGGGGCGGGTGAACGTCAGATCCCGGTTGCTATCGTGCCATTTGCCAACGAAGAAAAACTCGCTCAGAGCATCACAGAAGTGGTGGCTCTGGACTTAAAGCGCAGTGGATTGTTCAAGTTAGTTAATCCGGCAAACAAGACGCCGCATGAGCCACGCGAGGTCGTATATGCCGACTGGCGTGGCGTAGAAGCTTTAGCCATTGGTAGTGTGGAGACGCAGCCGGATGGTCGTGCCACGGTTAAATTCCGTTTGCTCGATGCAGTTAAGCAAACCGAGTTATTTGGCCAAGCTGTGACTGCCAAAGGTGATCAAATGCGCGCCATCGGTCATCGCATTGCCGATCTTATATATGAAAGGCTGACGGGCAGTCCTGGTGTATTCAGCACGCGTATTGCTTATGTAAGCCGGCAGGGCAAGAATAGCCGTCTGATGGTAGCGGATAGTGATGGTTATAACGATCGTGCCGTGCTGTCGATCAATGAACCTATTATGTCGCCGGCATGGTCGCCGGACGGCAGCCAACTTGCCTATGTGACATTAGAGCAGGGTCATGCGGTTGTATATGTTCAGTCGTTAGTGAATAATCAACGCACGGTGCTTTCTAACGCGCGGGGAAGTAATAGCGCCCCTGTTTGGGCACCCGATGGCAAGCACCTTGCCGTTGTATTGACGCGTGATGGTAGTCCCCAGATTTACCTGGTTCGTCCGGATGGCACCGATTTGCGTCGCCTCACATTTAGTGGGGCGATTGATACAGAGCCTAGTTTTTCTCCAGATGGACAGTATCTGTTGTTCACATCTGATCGTGGGGGTAGCGCGCAAATTTACCGGATGCCAGTAGAGGGGAAGACTGCCGAGCGGCTGACTTTTGAAGGTGGCAATAATTTCTCGCCCCGATATAGTCCGGACGGCAAAAGTTTTGTTTTTGCACACCAGGCGAGTGGGCGATTTAATATTGCCGTTCAGGATTTTCAGACTAGGCAGATGCAGTTATTGACAGATGGTGGTTGGGAAAAGCGACCAAGTTTTTCGCCGAACGGAAAGCTGATTCTGTTTGCAACTGAGGGGCAGGGCCGTGGTATACTGGCAATCGTTTCCAGCGATGGCAGGGTTAAGCAGAAGTTGTCCTCACAGGCAGGGGATGTTCGTGAGCCCACTTGGGGGCCTTTTTTGAAACAGTAGCATTATTTAATTCGGGATAAGGGATAGAGGATGAAAAACATAGCGATTGGAGTATTGTTGGCGAGCCTATTAGTTGCTTGTGCCAGCGACGGGCCGCCTGTGGGTGACCTCAAAAAACGGGGCCGTGCAACTAATGCGCCCATGCCAGCTGCTATGGATTCTGCTCCTGGTGCATCTGTGGCGGTTGACGACTTAAATGACCAGAACGTCAAGTCTCAACCTTCTAGTTCCACTTCTATTTCTAACTTGGGTGCAGATCAGCAGGCAGAAGTAAAAGCAGTGTCTGAGGAGGCAGCGTTGAAAGAATCAGCTGAAGAGACAGCGTCTAAAGCAGGAGCAGACGAGGCAGCAGCAAAGGCAGCAGCTGATGAGGCAGCAGCAAAGGCAGCAGCTGATGAGGCAGCAGCAAAGGCAGCAGCTGATGAGGCAGCAG
>JBKJQT010000330.1:0-8138 GCA_046593855.1 Candidatus Nitrotoga sp.
GCGGCGATGAGCCATGCAAACAACCTGTGAAATAGCGTAATTGACAGCTTGCAAGTTGGAAGTGATCGCGGTCATAATTAACTGGTCGTTGAATCGAATGCTTCATTAATTTTTGATGATGACAAAATATCTTGTCTGAATAGGCATCAATGTGAAGGTGCGGTAGAGGCGCTATTAGTCGCGCTCCTGACTTATTTTCATGCGATAGTTCAGTTCTGCGAATTAACTAGGATTATATATGGACATTACTGAACTGCTTGCTTTTGGTGTCAAAAACAAGGCTTCTGATTTGCACCTGTCTGCTGGACTGCCGCCAATGATTCGTGTGCATGGCGATATACGCAAAATCAACCTGCCGACGATGTTACATGCGGAAGTGCACGCCATGGTGTATGACATCATGAACGATGGGCAGCGAAAATTCTATGAAGAAAACAAAGAAATAGATTTCTCTTTCGAGATCCCGGGACTCGCACGTTTCCGCGTTAATGCTTTTGTCCACCAGCGTGGTGCGGGTGCGGTGATGCGCACCATTCCATCCAAGATCTTGTCCTTGGCAGATCTCAAGGCTCCAAAAATTTTTGAATCCATTGCCGACTATCCGCGCGGCATGGTGTTAGTGACTGGCCCAACCGGCTCGGGTAAATCTACCACGTTGGCAGCGATGGTTAATCATCGTAATGAACATGAAATGGGGCATATCCTGACTGTGGAGGATCCGATTGAATTTGTGCACGAAAGTAAAAAATGTTTGGTCAACCAGCGCGAAGTCGGCGCGCATACTCGTTCATTCCAAAACGCTTTACGTAGCGCATTGCGCGAAGATCCAGATATTATCCTGGTAGGTGAAATGCGCGACTTGGAAACCATACGCTTGGCCATGTCTGCGGCTGAAACCGGTCACTTAGTGTTCGGAACACTACATACCAGTTCTGCGGCCAAGACCATCGACCGCATCATTGACGTTTTTCCCGCTGACGAAAAGGAAATGGTACGCGCTATGCTGTCAGAATCACTGCGAGCAGTCATTTCCCAAACATTGCTTAAAACCAAAGACGGTACTGGACGTGTGGCTGCCCATGAAATTATGATTTGCACACCAGCCATCCGTAATCTGATTCGCGAAGCCAAGGTGCCACAGATGTATTCGTCTATCCAGACCGGCGGTGCTCTTGGGATGCAGACGTTAGACCAATGCCTGCAAGATCTAGTCAAGCGTAACGTTGTATCATCTGCAGAAGCGCGCACCAAGGCGGCCAACAAGGATACGTTTGTCGGTTGATCAGCAGGTTATCAGGAGTTCACCATGGAAAGAGAGCAAGCTACCGAGTTAATGCATAATCTGTTGCGAGGGATGATTACTCAAAAGGCCTCTGACCTGTTTATTACAGCCGGATTCCCGCCCGCGTTCAAGGTGGATGGCAGGATGACCCCGGTTTCACAACAGGTGCTTACACCGCAACACACTATGGAATTAGCGAACAGCATCATGAACGACCGACAAGCCGCTGAATTCGAGGCTACACATGAATGTAACTTTGCGATCAGTCCGGTCGGCATTGGCCGCTTCCGCGTTAATGTATTCATGCAACAGCAGCGTATAGGCATGGTGTTGCGCACCATCACCACGAAGATTCCCGATCTTACTCAAATGGGGATGCCAGAAGTACTAAAGGACGTGGCAATGACCAAACGCGGACTAGTCGTTCTGGTCGGTGGTACTGGCAGCGGCAAATCCACAACATTGGCAGCCATGCTTGGCTACCGTAACCAGAATACGTATGGTCACATTATTACAATCGAAGATCCGGTTGAGTTCGTGCATGAGCACATCAACTGTCTCATCACTCACCGTGAGGTTGGTGTAGACACAGATTCTTGGCAAGTCGCATTGAAAAACACGTTGCGCCAGGCGCCGGATGTCATTTTCATCGGAGAGATACGCGACCGTGAGACTATGGAATATGCTGTGACATTTGCCGAGACCGGCCATCTGTGTATGGCCACTCTACACGCAAACAGTGCGAATCAGGCACTGGATCGCATCATCAACTTTTTCCCGGAAGAGCGCCGCGAGCAGTTGCTGATGGATTTGTCTCTCAATATCAAGGCACTTATTTCACAGCGCCTAATCCCGCGTGTGGATGGGATAGGCCGCTCAGTGGCCATGGAAATCATGCTCAACTCACCGCTCATTTCTGATTTGATTTTCAAGGGCGAGGTGCTTGCAATCAAGGGGGTGATGTCTAAATCGCGTGAACTTGGGATGCAGACCTTCGATCAAGCGTTGTTTGATCTGCACGAAGCCAATTTGATCAGCTATGAAGAAGCGCTAAAAAATGCCGACTCGGTCAACGATCTACGCCTGCGTATTAAGCTGGAAAGTCAAAGTTCCAAGGATATCGACATAATGGCGGGGCTGGATCACTTGCAGATGACTTGATTAGCCTGGATACGTAAATATTCAAGCTTATTAAGATTGGCAAAGGTTCAATCCACAGGAACGTCTTTCCGGGTGACAGTTATAATACAAAATTGAAGTTAATCACTGCGAGTATGGACTTTCGAACGAGAGACTCGTTTCCTACCATGATGATGGTGCGTAATCGCACCCTGCGCAAGTTACTCTAAAACTTCGCGCTCAATTTCTTCCACGGTGACATGGCGCACGTCCTTGCCCTTAACCATATAAACCACATATTCGGACATGTTCTTGGCATGATCACCGATGCGCTCAATGGCTTTGGCGACGAACAGAATTTCCAGCGCAGTGGAGATGGTGCGCGGGTCTTCCATCATAAAGGTGATGAGGTAGCGCATGATGGTACGGAATTCCTCATCCACCAATTCATCCTGACGCACCACCTGAGCAGCATAGGCAAGATCAAGGCGAGCAAAGGCATCCAGCGATTTGCGTAGCATGTCCAGAGCCAGGTCTGCGGCATGCTTGATCTCCGTATAACGTGGCAGGATGAGACTGTTCCTCTGCGACAGCAGTTTGCCCATGCGTGCAATTTTTTCCGCCTCGTCGCCGATACGTTCAAGATCAGTAATCGTCTTGATCACCGTCATCACCATACGCAAGTCACCCGCGGCAGGCTGGCGGCGAGCTATAATCTGGTTACAGCTTTCGTCAATTTCTACTTCCATCGCGTTAACACGATGATCATCATTAATAATGCGATTCATCAGCGGCACATCGCCATTAACCAGTGCTTCTATAGCGAGCCGAATTTGACTCTCCACTAGGCCACCCATTTGTAATACTCGGGCACGCACCGCTTCTAGCTCGGTATCAAATTGCTTAGAGGTATGTTCAGTGGAGACCATGATTCAGATCCTTTTATGGCTAAGGTTAGGCAATACTACTCGCGTGCTGTGACAATTCGTTACGTACTAAGCAGTAAAGGTCTGAACCCCGCTTGAAGTTCCCAGCAGTAGCACGTCCGCCCCACGACGTGCAAACAGGCCATTGGTGACCACCCCTGTAATATTATTTATTGTAGTTTCCAGCTCTATAGGATTCAATATTTTTAGGTTAGAAACATCAAGAATGAGGTTGCCATTGTCAGTTACAAAACCCTCGCGCAATTTGGGTTGACCACCCAGCAACACCATCTGGCGCGCCACATAACTGCTAGCCATGGGGATCACCTCCAGCGGCAATGGGAAGCTCCCAAGAACATCCACTAGCTTGCTGGAATCGCATAAACAAATAAACTTTTTGCTTGCAGCAGCTACTATTTTTTCGCGCGTCAATGCGCCGCCACCGCCCTTAATCATATGCAAATGACGCGTAATCTCGTCTGCACCATCCACATAAATAGATAAGCTACCTATATCATTCAGCGAACCCACCTGGATGCCATGCTCTTTTAAGCGCTGCGTTGAAGCCTCGGAGCTGGCTACTGCACCGCATATTTTGTTCTTAATCTTTCCAAGTTCGTCTATAAAGAAATTGGCCGTCGAGCCGGTGCCCACGCCCACGATGCTATTCGTCGGGACATGTGCTATTGCGGCTTGTGCCACCGCGAGTTTTAACTCATTTTGCGTCATGATTATGTTGCCTCAATTTAACAAATATTGTTTCTTGCCCCGGATTATTGCAGGAATTAACACTTTTAGAAACATTTAGCTTTTTGCATATTATGATATCTTTAGAAAATTATCGTATGGTCTTGCCAAGCTGGCTGTCACCAGCAAAATAGTGATCTTACCCCCATACAGCGATGTATTTTCCGTAGTAAAGTTGACTTTGACCATGCAGTTTAAGTGTTTCATGGAGCTAACGCTATTTTAGAAATGACAAAATATAATGGAAACACTGCGCCATTACAAACCGATGGGATCCCATCGCCATGGATTTGTCACTATGCTAAATTGATTCGTAGCGGCGGTCAGGTGCTCGATTTAGCTTGTGGCAGTGGTCGCCATGCGCGCTGGCTTGCGGCTAACAACTGGCGAGTAAATGCCGTGGATCGTGATGCGACTGCTCTTGCCGGGCTGCAACAGTTATCTAATGTATCAACCAAAATCGCAGACTTGGAGAATGATATTTGGCCATATGCCGACCATCGCTTCGATGGCATAGTTGTCAGCCGATATTTGCATCGGCCACTATTACCAAGACTAATCGGGTCGCTACATGTTGGTGGAGTGCTGATTTACGAAACTTTCATGGAGGGTCATGAACGCTTTGGGCGACCAAAAAACCCTGATTTTTTGCTGCGTTCTAACGAGCTATTGGAGGTTTTTTTTCCGCATCTGACAGTAATTGCTTATCAACAGGGTGAGTTTCAAGAGCCAGGTCCCACCGTCATGCAGCGCATTTGCGCAGTGTCCGAAAGGCGCAACAATTAATTCGAGAACTAAACATCAGATTATAGATATGGCTTGCATATCTTAAGCTATATTTGTTTTATATTCGTTCACCCTAAATCAACCTGATATTTTCGTTTGTAAATGGTTAGTTTTCGTCTAAGCTCTTCTTGGCGAACTTAACGTCGAGCTGTTTTAATTTGCGATATAAATGGGTGCGTTCCAAGCCAACGTTTTTCGCCACACGGGTCATATTGCCGTTTTCTTTTTGCATATGATAATTGAAATACAGGCTGTCAAAATGATCACGCGCTTCGCGTAATGGTAAATCGAGCGGCAACGAGAATTGTGCCGCAGTCTCCCAAAGGGTCGCCATGCTTCCCCGATCAGTTAAATTTGCTGATGGAACTTCCTGCCGAATATTTGGTGTTGCGCCCAGCCTGATTGCCTTGGCAACAGCATCAAGCAACTTCTTTAGCGCAATTGGTTTTTCAAGGAAATCTACCGCACCGATGCGCGTCGCCTCAAGTGCTGTTTCTATGGTGCCATGCCCTGACATCATGATCACTGGCATAGTCAACAAGTTCTGACCCACCCACTCTTTAAGCAGACTGACGCCATCGGTATTTGGCATCCAGATGTCCAGCAACACCAAATCCGGCACCTGCCGGTTGCGAAAATCACGAGCCTGAATAGCATTTTCAGCTAGATGTACATGATAACCTTCATCAAACAAGATTTCCGAGAGCAACTCGCGAATTCCGATTTCATCATCTACCACTAGAATTTCTTTAGTTGCCATTCACACGACCTCTATTAATAAGGGCAAGGTAACACTTACTTTCGTACCACCAGTTGTCACATTTTCAATAACAATACTGCCACCGTGTTCTTCCACAATTTTCTTCACGATTGCTAAACCTAGCCCAGTACCCTTAGGCTTAGTCGTTCTGTAAGGTTCAAAAGCACGCGCCAGTAAATGCTCAGGAAAACCGCTGCCATTGTCTTGCACACATAATTTTAAGGCGCTGCCTTCTTCTGCCGTGCTCAGAATAATTTTCCGTTGAGTAACGTTTTGTAAAGCATCATATGAATTCTGCAATAAATTATGGATCACTTGGCGCAAGCGTGTCGCATCTCCTTTAACCCAAGTTTGAGTCGCATTCAAATGCAAGGTAATTGGACTGCTGTTAGCTTCATATAACCCAAGCACTTCGCGTAGTAGCTGGTGCATGTTCAGCACTACCAACTTGGGAGCGGGTGCCCGGGCATAATCGGCAAATTCGGTTACCATGTTTTTCATTGCTGCCACTTGACTCACGATAGTCTGTGTAGCCCGCTGCAATAGCTGTGCGTCGCTACTATCCAGCTTGGTGCTCAACTTGTGCTGCAGGCGCTCTGCAGACAGCTGAATAGGTGTAAGCGGATTTTTAATTTCGTGCGCCAAACGACGTGCCACTTCGCCCCACGCGGCCTGGCGTTCCGCTTGCAGCAAATAGGTAATATCGTCGAACACAACGACGTAGCTGTTGTCCGCCGCTGTGGATAACCGGGTGCCGCGCATTAACAATATCTGATCACCATTCTTGCTGAGTCGCTCAATTTGGCGCTGCCATTCGCCGCTTGTCACTTCGTTAAATGCCTGCATGATCGCATCGGAAAAGGGACGGAGCAGGGGGTGCCGCACAGCGATTTCCGCTAACGGCACATCTTGCATATCCAGGAGCGACGCCCCAAGTATCTGCGCCGCACTACTGTTGACAGAACGCAGCTTGAATTGTTCATCCACTACTAATACTCCAGATGATAGGTGTGCCAGCATGCTTTCCAGGTAAGCTTTGGCATCTTCCGCTTGACGCTGTTGCTGCTCGCTCGTGGTTTTCGCATCGGCCAGTTGTAACGTCATCTGGTTGAACAGTCCGGTCAGCGCCCCCAGCTCATCACGGCTTTTAATGGGATGCTGACGCGAAAAATCACCCTGCGCTACCGCCCGAGTTCCTTCGGCCAGTGCTGCAAGCGGTGCGCTTAGGCGATCACTGATAAAAAACGCAGCTGACACCGCGCTCAACAATACAATCAACAGCGATAGTGTCAGCGTGATGCCATACAAGCGCTTCAATCCTAAACGAGACAATGCCAACTCCTGGTAATCGCGATAAACCGCCCGCACCATTTCCGCGTCAGCGGCAAGCTGTTTGGGTACTGGTTGTGTCAGCTGCAGAATACGCGCCCCGGCTGACAGTTGTAGCGGCTTAACCAGCACCAGCACACGCAATATCAGGCTGTTATCAGGCAGTGTATCAATAATGCTATGAAGCCCCTGCTGGCTTGCCTCTCGCAGCATTTCGGCAGCCGGCGTATCGGGAGGCGGCTTGCGGTTGCTACTGGCAAACGCAAGGAGCTTTCCGCTTTTGTTAAACAACGCAGCATCATGGGCAGGACCTTTGCTTATTAGTTGGCCCAACGTTTTTGTGTATTGCTCTGGAGATTGTTTGGCAAGTAGCAGGGCGGTGGACTGAGCTTTCTTGCTCAATTCCTTAAGACCCGTTTCCAGCGCATTGCGGCCCAGGTTCAAACCGCCCTCCAACGCTTTTTCTACCCGAAGGTCGAACCACGACTCGATGCTCTTATCAAGAAACTGTACCGAAACAGCATACACCAGTAAACCTGGCAGGATCGCAATCAAAATGAAAAACAACGTCAAACGCAGGGTAAGTTTCGCACCAAATACCTGTGCCTTAAGCTTGCCGCGCAACTGCCATAATTGATAGCCAACCAGTACGGTTAGATACACGGCTAAGACCCCGGCCAAAGCCAGCAGTACATAGTAGTTGCGTGAAAATAACTCAGTATTAGCGCTGGCGCTTGACAGCAGATAAAGCAGGAAGCTGCCAACCAGTGCGCTGATGAAAATTAAATATTTCACTGCCTACTCACTTTCGCGGTCTGCAGCAGATACGATGGGGCGAACTATCCAGCGGTACCAATTGGAATCAAAGTTCCAGTCTTGGGTGGCCAAGGCATTGACTTGCAACGGTTTTGGTAATTGTGTTACATCTAGACGCATTCGCGTGGCAGCAATGTAGTCCCCCTTTTGGGGTAACAGCGCTGTAATATAATCATTGTTTTTCTGGAACAGCGAAGCATCAATAGGTGCAGCAGATTGATGACTGATAATACGTAGTGCATCACCCAAGCTAGAAAAGTTTTGGAATAGCGAGCCACGCGTGATGCGGTACTGGCGCGTTAGTTTGTTGTAAGATAGTTTGGCAGTCTGTTCATTTTTTGCGATAACTTCGTCCAGCCAGTACCAACGTGGA
>JBKJQT010000242.1:0-5031 GCA_046593855.1 Candidatus Nitrotoga sp.
CGCTGGATTTTCAGGAGTGGTGCAAAACCTATCCGGGCCAACCGTTTCCACTGGCAGTGGTGATCGGTGCCGACCCGGCCACCATTTTGGGCGCGGTCACCCCAGTGCCGGACAGCTTGTCTGAATATCAATTTGCCGGCTTGTTGCGTGGGTCGAAAACGGAACTGGTTAAATGTATTGGCAGCGATTTGCATGTGCCAGCCAGCGCCGAGATCGTGCTGGAGGGAATGATTCACCCCCATGATGTCGCGTTGGAAGGCCCATTTGGTGACCATACCGGTTATTACAATGAGCAGGAAAAATTTCCGGTATTCACCATTGAGCGCATCACCATGCGTCGCAATCCCATTTATCACTCCACCTATACCGGCAAACCGCCAGATGAGCCGGCCATTTTGGGCGTGGCATTGAACGAAGTCTTCGTGCCACTTCTACAGAAACAGTTTCCCGAGATTACGGATTTCTACCTTCCACCGGAAGGCTGCTCTTATCGTTTGGCAATTGTATCCATGAAAAAACAATATCCGGGACATGCCAAGCGCGTGATGTTTGGCATCTGGTCCTATCTACGCCAGTTCATGTATACCAAGTTCATCATCGTGGTGGATGACGACATCGATATCCGTAAATGGAAGGAAGTCATCTGGGCGATTACCACGCGTGTCGATCCCACACGCGACACACTGCTGGTGGACAACACACCTATTGATTATCTGGACTTCGCCAGTCCGGTGTCCGGCTTGGGCAGCAAGATGGGGCTGGATGCGACCAACAAATGGCCGGGAGAAACGCAACGTGAATGGGGTACGCCAATCGCGATGGACGACGCGACCAAGCGTCGGGTAGATGCAATGTGGGGGGAACTTGGCTTGTAGTTATCCATGTTAATCCATCACCAGCACTATCTTGCCGGTGACACCGCCTTGTTGAATGAGGCGGTGTGCTTGGGCAGCATCTTTCAATGGCAGCATCCTATTCACCAGCACGCCGAGTTTACTTGTTTCAATTAGCTGCGCGCCCTGCTCCAGTATTTTGCGCTGACGAATACGCTCGTCATGCAAATGCTTCACTTGCGGCGTGAGCATCAGTTCGTAGCACAGCGACAGATTGCGCAGTCGCGCCAGTTGAGTGTCAGCCAGTGCCAGCGGAGTGGACAGCAAGCTGACCACTTTGCCGCCGATGCGTACTGCATTGAGCGAGCGCAGAAAGACCTCGCCACCTACCGTGTCAAACACCACGTCCACACCCTTATCGGCGGTCCAGACAAGCGCTTCCCACACGAAATCCTGCTCGCGGTAATTAATGACTTTTTCTGCACCGAGACCATGCACCAGCCCTGCCTTTTTATCATCGCTTACTGTTACCGCGACGTGCGCGCCCAGATGATGGGCGAGTTGTACGGCGATATGACCGACACCCCCAGCTGCGGCATGGATCAGGATAGTTTGTCCGGCTTGCAGATTGACGCGCTCGATTAGCGCTTCCCAAACGGTGATCAGTACCAGTGGCAGCGCGGCGCTTTCATGCAGGCTGAGGTTGGCTGGTTTGAAAGCGCAGTAGTCCTCATGCACGTTGGTGTATTCGGCATAGCAGCCGGGCTCGTCGCCGATGCCACCGTTACAGAAATAGACCGCATCACCAACTGTAAAACGCGTCACGGCTGTGCCGATGGCATCTACGATACCTGCACCATCGCAGCCCAGAATGGCAGGAAGTTTGTCGGGGTAATACGCTGGCCTGGTGCGCAGCTTAATATCCAGCGGATTAATGCCAGCGGCGGCCAGCTTGACCCGCACATGGTGTTCTGAGGGTAGTTCGGGTTGGGGGATTTCACGCAGCTGCAACACATCGGGGCTGCCTGCTGCTGTCATTAAAATTGCTTTCATTTGCATAACCAGGAATGGATGGTTAGGGGTGGTATGTTAAACTTGCCTTATCAATTTAGCGAGTTTAGCCATGTCGGGAAATACATTTGGTACTTTATTCTGCGTTACATCTTTTGGCGAATCGCATGGTGCTGCAATCGGTTGCGTGGTAGATGGTTGTCCGCCGGGGATGACATTAAGCACAGCAGACATTCAGCGCGAACTGGATCGACGCAAGCCTGGCACTTCGCGCCACGTTACCCAAAGGCGAGAGACAGACACGGTAGAAATTTTATCCGGCATATTTGAAGGCAAGACCACTGGCACACCGATTGCATTGTTGATCCGCAACGAAGACCAACGTAGCAAAGACTACGGCAACATCGCCGAAAGCTTTCGTCCCGGCCATGCCGATTATACTTATTGGCAGAAATACGGCATCCGCGACCATCGCGGTGGCGGGCGGGCGTCTGCGCGCGAGACCGCAGTGCGCGTAGCAGCTGGGGCGATTGCAAAAAAATGGCTGAACGAGCGTTATGGTGTCGTGATACGCGGCTATTTATCGCAATTGGGTGAAATAGTGGTGCCATTCAAGAGTTGGGATGAAGTCAACTGCAATCCCTTCTTTGTCGCCGATGCCAGTTACGTTGAGCAACTGGAAGCTTACATGGATGCTTTGCGCAAATCCGGCGATTCCATCGGTGCAAAACTCACGGTCGTGGCTGAACATATGCCCGTGGGCTGGGGCGAACCGGTGTATGACCGTCTAGATGCCGACATTGGCTATGCCATGATGAGCATTAATGCTGTAAAAGGAGTAGAGATTGGTGCCGGCTTCACTTCAGTAACGCAGAGAGGCAGTGAGCATGGTGACGAAATCACTCCGCAAGGTTTTTTATCCAACCATGCTGGCGGCATACTGGGAGGCATTTCCACTGGACAGGATATTGTGGCACATGTCGCCATAAAACCCACTTCCAGCATCCGCCTTCCGCGCCGCTCCATCAATAAAGCGTTTGTACCAAAGCTAGTAGAAACCCATGGTCGCCACGACCCATGCGTAGGTATTCGCGCTACGCCCATCGCCGAGGCCATGCTAGCCTTGGTACTGATCGACCATGCTCTGCGCCACCGAGCACAGAACGCAGACGTGGTATGCGCCACGCCGAAAGTTCCAGGCAAGATCGACTAGCATTCGAAATTCCATGTCATGCAACTACTTTGCCATTTTCCCGGCCGCGTTGTTGCTGACTTGATACGCTGCATAGCGCGGTAACGCAAAGCGTTCCAAATACCAGCCGGATGGCATGGCGTGACGTAATTTTTGTTCGGTATCTTCACTGATCAGAATGCGCTCACTTGCAGTGCGCGCCTGGTCGCACAGATGCGCAGCCAAATTGACGGGCGCATCCATGATCGTAAATATACTGGTACCACTGTAACCCATGCGGCGTCCGTATACCGGCCCGCTCACAATGCCTATCCGGTGATCCAGCAAATCCAGCGCGTAATTCAAACGTTGCCATTCCTGTTTGATCTCAGAAAACTCACGCTGCATTTCGAGCGCCGCTCGCAGCGCTTTCGGTGCGTTTTCCGCACCTGCTGTTTCAAAGCTCAGCATCATGCCATCGCCCAGATATTTATCAATGCGTGCACCGTGCTGTCCGCCAATTGCACCCAAACGCTCCAGATATTCATCCACCAACGCGGTCGCATCCGCCACCGCCAGTTGTTGAAACAGCAAGTCGGAATTGGTGATATCGGTAAACAGAATCGTGGCTTGATTGATGTGCGGATCAAGCACGACACCCAAATGCACCAGATTGATCGGATCAGCAATGATGTTTGAAACTGCCAACGCCAACTTGACGCAGATCGATTCGATTTTTTTCTCATCCTCCACCGTAAATGGCGTAGTGCGATCTTCATTGAGAAACTGCACCACACCCACCAGCTCGCTGCCAAATTTTAACAAAGGTTTGGTAAGAATATTATTCGATTGAAAACCGGATTTGGTATCCAGGCGTTTTTCATGCGCTTTATTCACCATCGCAGGCGAGTAAATTGAAGTCTTGCGTGACAGGTACACTTCTCCAGCTTGACTGCCATGCAAATCAATTTGCATTTTGACCACACTCTGTGCAGCCGGGCCATGCGCAATCAGAAACACCAAGGCTTGATCAGAATAGGGATTACGAATAATAATGGAATCAGCTACTGCACGAATCTGGCTGCGCGCATCCGCCAGCAATGTGTCGAGCTGCTCCTTGTGCTGCTGCATTTCCAGCAAACCTTGATGCAATAACTCGTTAGAGCGTCTCTGCTGTTCCAGCGCCGCTTCCAGCTTGACCACTTTTGTTTTTTTAACTTCCACGGTTTCTTCCAACCGTTTTTGCTCCCGAAAGAATTTCCAGCACGCAAAAGCAATCGCAAATACCGGCGCCAGCCAAGCCGTCGAAATTTGTGTCGGAATTAGTTTTAGAAAATTATCAAACATCGCTTGCCCCTCCCGATCATGATCCTCAACGAATTATGCGCCGTGACGTTCAAGATTTCCATGCCCTGCAATCCTACTGCGTTCAGCGATATATTGCTTGGCCGCCTTAACCGCTTAAAAATTGAGTAATCATGGTTTCACGTGAAACAACTAGTGGGAGGGTTTTCTGCCTTCGTAACATTTTGATGTATGATGCACGCCTACGTTTCATCCAACAAATTACCGTTTCTGTAATCAACCGCTAAAGAGTACAAAAATGGATTTTCCGAAAAAATTCGATGTAATTGTTGTGGGCGGCGGCCACGCCGGGACAGAGGCTGCGCTTGCTAGTGCACGCATGGGTTGTACCACTTTGTTACTCACGCATAACATTGAAACGCTCGGAATAATGTCATGCAACCCATCCATTGGCGGCATAGGAAAAGGTCATTTAGTCAAGGAAATAGATGCCTTGGGTGGTGTTATGGCGGCGGCGGCTGATGAGTCGGGCATCCAATTTCGCATCCTCAACTCTTCTAAAGGTCCAGCAGTGCGCGCCACGCGCGCTCAGGCAGATCGGATACTATATAAACAGGCCATTCGCAAGCGCTTAGAAAACACCCCTAACCTTTGGTTATTTCAACAGGCGGTGGATGATTTACTGGTAGAAAATGGTAAGGTACGAGGGGT
>JBKJQT010000360.1:0-3191 GCA_046593855.1 Candidatus Nitrotoga sp.
TTTTTTCCAGCGATTATCCAAAATTAACATAAGCCCAGCATACACTCCCCCCCATATCAGGAACAGAAGCCATGGCCATTCGGTGGACTGACGCAAATACCAAATAGCAGATGCACCTACCGCAAACATCAAAATATATTCAAATAATGCGACATTACGATGCCCCCAACCAATCTGCACTAAGCGTTGATAATAATGTTCGCGATGCGCTTGAGAGATTTTTTCACGACGCCACAGACGTTTCAGCAAGGTGGCACTAGCATCTATGATGAAAGGAGAGAACACCAACAACGGAAACCATCCAGGCCATAGTTCCTGTTGCCAGCCCCACAACCCCATCGCGGCAGATAAAAAACCAAGCGGAATGGATCCTGCATCACCCATAAATACTTGAGCCGGATAAAAATTGTAATAAAGCAGGCCCAACCCAGCGGCACCTATTGAAAAATTTAGCATGGCCTGAGTATCAGCACCATGCATCAGTGCTGCTACGCCATACATGGTAAAGCCGAAAAATGTCATACCTCCAGCCAGCCCATCTGATCCATCCATAAAATTGAATAGATTGGTCATCCAAACCACGCACAGCAATACGAGTAAAGCCTGCGCTATTCCCTGAGCCAGTAAGCCGGAGCCAAGCACCAAAATTGCCGCAGCCGCAACGTGCGCCAACAAGCGTTGTCGTACTGGCAGACCGCGCACGTCATCTAACAAAGAAACAGCAAACAGTAAAATCATGGGTAATACCACCCACCAAGCTAATGACATCACCATCAATGCCCAGGCCGACAGGAGACCCGCCATCAACCCCACACCGCCAATGCGCGGAATCGGTTCCTCATGCAATGAACGTTCATTGGGGATATCTTGAATTTTTTTACCGGCTTTACTGAATACGATAATAGTAATCACCAACATGGTGATTAGAGCGGCAATTAGTGGGGCGTAATGCGACATGGAGACTTTTACTCTATAACAACATTGATAATTTCCGCGCAATACATTTACATGCGAGGTCTTTACTATATGGAAAATTGCTTAATAAATCTTCGGCTAATTTTTTATACGGCGGATTCAAGTTTGAAGTGCAACACGGATTACAACAGGCGTTCTCATTGCCTTCTTAAGTTAGATCGATACTTCTGGCGGCATCAAGGGCAAGCACCACAAGTGGCGCGGCTTAGCCGCCCTTGACGCCGCCAGAAGTATCAACCCCTTAGTCTTTATGCAATAAAGGTGAATTGACAATGTGTTGCACTTCGAACTTGAATCCGCCTACTATATTACAAGCAATTAATTGCAGAAAAAATAGCATATTAATTAACTCTTCTTACCTAAGCCCTAAGCGCCTGTATGATTCTGCAGTCGTTTGCAGACCCTGTTGCAAAGTATAAGGAGGTACCCAATCTAAATCACGGCGGATTTTACCACTATCGACCTGCAACGAACCGAGTAACCGTTCGACTTGATCAGATTTGCCGGATAATTTTCCCCATATACGTAACCAGCTAGTCGGAAACGGCAATAAGTGCGCCGGATATCTCATCGCATCGCCTAATTGGCGCAACAAATCCGGGGTGGAAACATCCTCGCCATCAGAAACCAAATAAGTCTGGCCTGCGGCGACAGGATGGGTCGCGCAGGCTATCAAAACATCCACCAGATTTTCCACGTAAATCAGACTGCGACGGTTATACACAGACGCCAATGGCAAAGGAATGCGCTTGGCGACCACCGCCAGCATTTGTGCAAAGTTACCTTTCACACCCGGACCATAAACCAATGGAGGACGCACAACCACAATTTCCAAGCCAGTATCTTGGGCAATACGCCACAACGCTTGTTCGGCTTGCCATTTCGATATACTGTAATAATCATGTGGATTGGGTTCGTCCAATTCTGTAAATGCCTGAGTTGCGCTGGTCTGCTCACCGTTCACCTTGATCGAACTAGCAAAGACGAGCCGTTTCACCCCAAAGCAAGCAGCCTGTCGAGCGAGATTTGAAGTGCCGTGCAGGTTGATCTGGAGAAACTCCGCCAATGGATCCGTAGCGCTCTCGCGCATTACATGCACTCGTGCGGCAAGATGAATCACTACATCCACATCGCGTAACGCATCAGCCCAATTCGTCTCACTATCAATTGCGCCAACAATTATGACTTCCGTATTTTCAATCAATGAATTCCCTGAACGCACCGCCGCGCTTACAAATTGTCCTCGTCGGAGCAATTCAGCACAGAGTGCTTTACCAACAAAGCCGCCAGCCCCGGAAATCATAAATTTCATGATGATGGCCCACGATTAAACATGATTAAGTTGGTGAATTTTCATTATTTTTCATACATTTGCCCATGAGATTTTTTTGTTAATCGCAACCAAAGTATTTTTAAATACAAGAAGGAACAAAAAAATCGCATCATGCTCATAAGATGCCATTTCAAATACTTGAAATTTTGATGACTACTTCTGCGTGCAAGATGAATCACCTTGGCATCAGGGCAAACAGCCACTTCATAACCCATTAATCTCAATCGGGCGCATAAATCTACATCTTCATAATAAAGAAAATATCGCTGATCAAACCCACCTAGTTTTTTGAATACCTCACGCGGGAATAACATGAACATCCCGCCTACCCAATCAGGAAAGACGGGTTTATTTTTTACAAGATAGTCGCTACCTTTACATCTGCCGAACGCTTTGCAAAATATCTTAAGCGGCGTCGGAAAACGACGGGCACTGTCTTCTATCTCGCCGCTCATACTCAATACGAGCGGCGCAGCCACGCCAACTGCAGAATCCTGTAAGCACGCAAGCAAAACCTGAAATGGATTATCGTTCAGCCGGACATCTGGATTCATTACACAAAAAAATTGCCCCGCCGCACATGTAAATGCTTGATTATGATTGGTAGCGAATCCCATAGGAATGGGGTTGCGAATAATTTTTATTGGAAATGCAAAACTCTCTATCGCAAACGGCAATATCTCATCCAGGTTAAGTGTAAGAATCAATTCGATCAATGAAACCTGGCAATACTGACCGATATCATGCAGCAGAGGTTCAAGCAACTGGATTTGCACATGACTGACTACGGAAATAGAAATTTCAGGTGATCGCCCCGCAGAAATTTTGTCCATCAAAAATAATCAATCCAGGGTATTTAAGTTACTTGCCTCGTACTTGGACT
>JBKJQT010000069.1:0-8137 GCA_046593855.1 Candidatus Nitrotoga sp.
CGCCCTGTTCGAGAAAATGCCCATCCAGCAAGCCTTTGCGGACAGTGATTACATTTCTGACAATGTCACCCCCAGTAATCAATTGAATCTATTCGCGTATTAACCGGACAGCAGTGAGGTCACAATGGTAATATATTCAATCACCTTAATATGAGGGAGAAATATCATGGGTATGATGAAAGAATTTAAGGAATTTGCTGTCAAGGGTAATGTTATTGACATGGCCGTAGGTATTATTATTGGAGCTGCATTTGGTAAAATTGTCTCGTCTTTTGTTGGAGATATAATTATGCCTCCAATTGGAGTTCTCATTGGCGGAGTTGATTTTTCCAGTTTGACGTTCACTGTTCAGGAGGCCAGAGGGGAAGCACCAGCTGTTGTGATCAGCTACGGGAAGTTCATCCAGTCAATGATTGATTTTGCGATTATTGCTTTTGCAATATTTGTGGCAATAAAAGGTATAAATTCATTAAAGAGGCAATCGGAAGAGAAACCGGCAGAGCTGCCAAAAATTTCAAATGAAGAGGTGCTACTTATGGATATTCGTGACTTACTTAAAGAACGAAAATAAGTTGAGTTTTGAACTGGATCTTCAAGAGTAGAAAACGTGACACTTGCAGTATTTGTAACTATGGCGCGGTGATGGCATACCCAAAATTAAATCCACACTTGATAGCCACAAAGCTCAGCAGATCCACCAGATGAGCCTGCTGAGTTTTGTGGCTAATTAGGATTGGTATGACTCGAGAGAATGAACAGGTTAAAAATGACAATATTAAAAAAATATTGGCCGCTGACTCAAAGCATTTCGTGACGGAAAGACCATAAGATTCAGGTTAAGGTAAAATACGTCGCAACTTTAGCAAATGGAATGTACATACATGGCAGTAAAATCCCAAAAAACACCTAGCTTTGAGGTAGCACTGGCCGAACTGGAACAGGTAGTCGCTGATATGGAAGTAGGTAAGCTGTCGTTGGAAGACTCGTTGTCAGCTTACCGGCGCGGTGCCGAGCTGTTGCAGCTTTGCCGAGGCCGTTTGGAGGATGCACAGCAACAGGTGCGTATTCTGGAAGGGGACACGCTACAAAATTTTGCTACCAATCCTACTAGTGCGAGTGACATTGCCAAGCGAGAAGATGACTAGACCTAACATGCTTGGCGTTGATTTTCAAATTTGGGCGAGTTCTCACCAGAGTCGTTTCGAGGACCAGCTACAACAGTTATTGCCACAACTGGATATTGCACCGCAGCGTCTGCATGCAGCCATGCGCTATAGTGTATTGGATGGGGGTAAGCGTGTGCGCCCGTTGTTGGCCTTTGCTGCAGGTGATTTGGTTGTGGCAGATAGCATGCGTGTCAACATAGTCGCGGCTGCCGTGGAACTGATCCACGCTTATTCATTGGTACACGATGACATGCCATGCATGGACAACGATGTGCTGCGACGAGGAAAACCCACTTGTCACGTTGAGTACGATGATGCCACTGCGCTGCTGGTTGGCGACAGTTTGCAAAGTTTGGCGTTTCAGTTGCTAGCCGAGCATCAACTCAGTAATGATGCCGTGCAGCAATTGGCTATGATCAAGTTATTGGCTACAGCATCCGGGTCGCGTGGTATGGCGGGCGGACAAGCGATTGATTTAACGAGTGTGGGCAACCAGTTGAGTGTGCCGGAACTTGAATTCATGCATATTCATAAAACCGGCGCACTGATTCGTGCTGCCGTTCTGCTCGGTGCGCATTGTGGGCCCGCGCTAGGTGAGGTGGAACTGGCCAGGCTTGATCGCTACGGCAAATGTGTCGGATTGGCTTTTCAGGTGGTAGATGACGTACTCGATAGCGAGGCGGACACGGTCACTTTAGGCAAAACCGCAGGTAAGGATGCCAAACAGAGCAAGCCTACTTATGTCACGCTGCTTGGCGTGCAGGCAGCTAAACAGATGGCGACGGAATTGCACAGCGAAGCGTTGGAAGCTCTGGCGGAGTTCGGCGAGCCAGCACGTCGCCTACGAGAGATGGCTAATTTTATTTTATTAAGAAAGTTTTGATGGTTTCGCTGCTTGATACCATCAATACCCCAGAAGTCTTGCGTCAGCTGGATCGCAAGCAATTGCCTCAACTGGCGGATGAGTTGCGTCAGTTCTTGGTGGAATCTGTGAGCAAGACTGGTGGTCATCTGTCATCGAATCTCGGTACGATAGAATTAACCATTGCATTGCACTACGTTTTTAATACACCGTATGACAGGTTGGTGTGGGATGTGGGCCACCAAACCTATACACATAAGATACTTACGGGACGGCGCGAAGCGATGAAAACCCTGCGCATGGCGGGTGGTATTTCAGGTTTTCCCAATCGCGTTGAAAGTGTTTACGATGCCTTCGGCACCGCCCACGCTAGCACATCGATCAGCGCAGCTCTGGGAATGTCGGTGGCGGCGAAAATTGATGGAAGCGATCGGTGCGCGGTGGCTATCATTGGTGATGGCGCGATGAGCGGTGGCATGGCATTTGAGGCACTTAACAATGCTGGTGCGATGAATACTAACCTGTTGGTGATCCTCAATGACAATGACATGTCCATCTCGAGGCCAGTCGGTGCGCTTAATAATTATTTTGCCAAGCTGATGTCAGGACGTTTTTATTCTGCTATGCGACGCGGCAGTGAAAAAATGCTGAAAGGTATGCCGCCAGTACTTGAGTTTGCTAAGCGTGCCGAGGAGCATGTCAAGGGCATGGTCACACCGGGGACGTTGTTTGAAGAATTTGGTTTCAATTACATCGGCCCTATTGATGGGCACAATCTTGATACCTTAGTCACTACTCTTGGTAACCTACGTCAGCTCAAAGGACCGCAATTCCTGCATGTTGTTACGCAAAAAGGCAAAGGCTACACTCACGCTGAGGAAGATTGCCTGCTCTATCATGGCGTGGGTAAGTTTGATCCAGAGCAAGGCATTGTTACTAAACCTGTTGTGAGAAATGGTGAAGGGCAAGCCAGCAAGCCTACCTATACTCAGGTTTTTGGCGAATGGTTGTGCGATATGGCAGAGCAGGATAAGCGTTTAGTTGGTATTACTCCTGCCATGTGCGAGGGTTCTGGCATGGTTGAATTTTCAAAAAAATTTCCACAACGTTATTTTGACGTAGGTATTGCCGAGCAGCATGCACTGACCTTCGCCGCCGGGCTTGCGTGTGAAGATTACAAGCCGGTAGTGGCGATTTATTCCACTTTTTTGCAACGAGCTTATGACCAACTGATACACGATATCGCGATTCAAAACCTGCCGGTGCTGTTGGCGATAGATCGTGCCGGGCTGGTTGGTGCTGATGGCGCTACGCATGCAGGTAGCTTTGACCTGAGTTTTTTGCGCTGCATTCCCAACATGACAGTAATGGTTCCTTCTGACGAGAACGAGTGCCGTCAGCTGTTATACACTGCGTTTCAGCTGGATAGCCCGACTGCTGTACGTTATCCGCGTGGCTTTGGACCGGGTATTGCATCACGTAAAGAAATGCAAGCACTGCCTTTAGGCAAGGGTGAAGTGCGCCGTACGGGCTCAGGTGTAGCAATTTTGTCTTTTGGTTCTATGCTTGGCCCAGCTCTTGACGCTGCGGACTCACTCAATGCCACGGTTGCTAACATGCGCTTTGTTAAGCCTCTGGATACAGAGTTGGTGTTGCATTTGGGACGCGAGCATGCTTTGCTTGTAACGATAGAAGAAAACACCATCCAAGGTGGTGCGGGTAGCGCGGTGGCGGAGTGTTTGCAACAACACGGTATGACAAATGCGCTGCTCCAACTTGGATTGCCAGATAGTTTTTTGGAGCAAGGCGAGACAGGTAAAATGTTGGCTGCATGTGGTTTGGACGCAACAGGTATCGTTGCCTCAGTTCGTCAAAAAATGTCTTTATAAATTAAATTTTTATATTGTTAAGGAATTTATAATTGATAAAGATGTTCTTAAGTTAACTTATAGGTTTCGACAAATATATAAATCAGATCAACGAATTATTAGATTTACTCTTGATAAGTAAACAGTCATAAAAATATATTTGATTACAAAAAATTACAGTGTAATCAATATTTAGTAGTAATAGGTGTTGCAACATAATTTTAATATAAACGGAGGATTGACCATGTCACTACGGATTAATGATGAAGCACCAAATTTTACTGCCCCCACAACTCAAGGTACCATTAATTTTCATGAGTGGATTGGCAATGGCTGGGCAATATTATTTTCTCATCCAAAAGATTTTACGCCAGTATGTACAACTGAATTAGGGTACATGGCAAAACTGGAGCCGGAATTTAAAAAACGGAACTGTAAAGTAATTGGATTAAGTGTCGATCCAGTGAGTAATCATGAAAAATGGGCAAAAGATATTCAAGAAACGCAAGGTTATGCTGTTAATTACCCAATGATCGGAGATGAAAATTTAACTGTAGCAAAGCTTTATAACATGCTACCCGCTGAAGAAACGGGTACATCCGAGGGTCGCACTGCGGCTACTAATGCAACTGTTCGCTCAGTTTTTATTATTGGTCCAGATAAAAAGATTAAATTGACACTTACATACCCAATGTCCACAGGTCGAAATTTTGATGAGATCTTACGTGTTCTGGATTCCATGCAGTTAACTGCCAGATATAAAGTCGCTACTCCTGTCAATTGGAAAGATGGCGATGACGTAATTATCGTACCGTCGGTATCTGATGATGATGCAAAAGCAATGTTCCCAGAAGGTTGGAAAACAGTGAAACCCTATTTACGTGTAGTCAAACAACCGAGTTAAAAGGTAATTTTATGAGGTAACCCCCTGGTTTTCCAGGGGACTCCACAAGGTTTGACTTTATGTCTGTCGTATTGGATTTTTGTCCATGATCTTAAATGCTTTGTTTTATGGGCGTTTGGTTTATTGTGGTTAGACGATCTTTCGTCTGCATCCAGCTGCGTTAACCCACCTATTCGTGGTAGTTGATAGCCTTGTTAGTAAGGTATCGGCTGATAACCCTATAAACAATATTAATGTAATTAAATTTATCCGAATCCTTGTATTTCTAGCAATTAAATTGCGCAAACATGAACTCACCCCAGGCTACACTTATTCCTGATGTACAAAGCATGGCTGACACGCGCCATCTGGCGATCAACAAAGTCGGCATCAAGAGTATTCGTCATCCAGTGCAAGTTAAAGACAAAAATACGAGGGTGCAGCATACCGTTGCCACTTTTAATATGTATGTGCACCTGCCGCACAACTTCAAAGGCACGCACATGTCGCGCTTTGTTGAGATACTCAACCATCATGGGCGGGAAATTTCCGTAGAGTCATTTGAAAGCATTCTACGCGAGATGGTTGAGAAGTTAGAGGCTCAGTCCGGCTACATTGAAATGAGCTTTCCTTATTTTATAAATAAGACTGCCCCGATATCTGGCGTGCAGAGCTTGTTGGACTACGACGTTACCTTTATTGGCGAAATTAACAACGGGCAATACCGCTTCACCATGAAGGTATTGGTGCCGGTAACCAGCCTGTGTCCATGCTCCAAAAAAATATCTGAGCGAGGCGCGCACAATCAACGTTCACATGTGACTATTACCGTACGTACCGGTCGTTCTGTATGGATAGAAGAGGTGGTGCGTTATGCCGAGGAGCAGGCGTCTTGCGAACTGTATGGTTTACTTAAGCGTCCAGATGAGAAATTTGTCACTGAGCGAGCTTATGATAACCCCAAGTTTGTTGAGGATATGGTGCGCGATGTCGCAGCAGCACTCAATCTTGACGAACGCATTGAGGCATATGTTGTTGAGTCGGAGAATTTTGAATCAATACATAATCATTCGGCTTATGCATTGATAGAATGGGATAAAGGTATGAACAACTGAAAAACATTAAGCCGTTTTCACGACACCAGATTTGCAGCGATTCACCTGACAGGGCATGCGTTTAATGCAACGCCACTAGCTACTGCTCGGCATTTCAATAGTGGGGACCTCGTTCAAACCAATCTGGGCGTAAGCTAGAAGCACCGGCCAATCGTAACCAGCCGATTCGGGTTGTAGTGCCGCAATCACTGCAATAACCTATGATGCCAACGGCAATGTCCCCAGCTGGGCCGATTTCATTGGTAATACAACCTTCTATGCTAATGATCTGCCCCCGAAACTTGGAAACCCCCCGAATTTGTGGAGTACTGGTTTCGATCAACAGGTGGTAATGATTGCTTATCAGATAGTAGGCGTGGCAATATTAAAGACGGTATCTACCGGGCTTGTTCTAAGGGTGCATGAAGCGTACTATTGCCGTATGAAAAAACTAATCATAACTTTGACCGCCTTGTTGTTAACTTTGAATGTGGCGACGGCGGATACGCTAAAGAAAGCTGAGTTGCCAAGCGCCGCAACGGCAAAATTACCTCGTGGTTACATCCTCAATGGAGGACTCACTTGGGCACCCATTACAGCCACCGCCGTCACCTTGGCTGAGGCTAAAAATATCTGCTCATCATCCACGGCACTGGGATATAAATGGCGTCTGCCAACCAAAGACGAGCTGGTCGCACTCACTCGGTATGATGGAAGTACGCTAGGTATTCGTCATGAGATTGCTTACCGCACTAATGTTTCAGTACTACATTCTCAGGGTTGGACGCTGCACGACGTTTGGTCATCTACGCCCGGCACTGTTTTTGGCCTCCAGTATATCGTCAACCTGGAGGGCGGTATCGTTAACTACGGTGATGAAAACGGCGTCAGCCAAGTGTCTTGTGTTAAGTAGCGCGCAATATACCGTATCTAACGTCAAGCATTTTTCAAGTAATCGTGTTGGTTGGGCTATCGAGTTTGAGTACGCCAACGCACAAATGCACCAGCTTGCGCATTGCGGTACTGAGGGATGACATCTTGGACTTGCCCCGGGCAAGCAGGCACTCATAAACAGCTTTAACGTGTGGGTTAAGCGTGTTTCCACGACGGCAGCCATATAGCAGTGCAGCGCGTATTCTAGCGGGCCCGGCCTTGGACATTCTCGCCCGTCCCAGCACAGAAGTACCTGACTGTCGTTCCACTGGAACAAGTCCCAGATAAGCCGCCAACTGTTCCGCCGAACCGAAATTATGGTTGTGTATAACAGAGAGTATATTGCTCCCCACCTGCGGGACAATTGCTGGAATACTCTGGAGCAATGCCCTATCTTTCTGAAGATTCGAATGCCTGTAGACGTTATGTGCAGTATTTCAATTTCACCTATCAGCGCACAGGGACATTGTGGGAGGGACGCTATAAAAGCACGTTGATTGATAGTGAGCGGTATCTGCTGACATGTATGCGCTACATTGAGATGAACCCCGTACGCGCTGAGATGGTGGCGCATCCTGGTGATTATCCTTGGTCAAGTTATCGTGCCAATGGGCAAGGGAATGCGGCGGGATTGATTGTTCCGCATGAGCTGTACCTAAGCCTTGGTCGCACGGATGAGGAGCGTCAGTCTGCTTATCGTCAGTTGTTCCGAGTACAGGTTGCTAAGGCGGATGTGGAGGCTATCCGTAATGCAACAAACAAAGGGTGGGTTTTGGGCGATAGCCGTTTTGGCGCGAAGGTGGCGGCACTCACGGAGCGACGGGCTATGCCTCTGCCACGTGGCAGACCGAAACGTGAGGTGGTGGATTAAATCGAGTCTGACCGTTCGCAGTAACAGCAGTAAATCTAGCGGGTTAAAGTCCCGTCCGGGGAATTGTCCGTACGCCCCGGTAGCATGAGGAAGCGGCGTCGTGGTAACACGGGGTCGTAAGTTTCCAAACAGCAAGAGAGCAGACCGTAACGCAAGTGAACCTAGACGTAGCCTCGTAAACGAATTGGGGAAGCCGACCCTGTGGTCAGGAGGGGAAGGCCGTTGGATGGATGCTGAAATAACGGAAGTAGCGCGTACAGTCTTCCGGGGTAGCAGGGTCGGCATGTTCTCGAAGATTTACTGCCCAGTGCTGGAGACCCGTCACGGTGGTGGGGAGGCCATCGACTGCTGCGTATAAGGAAACGAAAGCGCAGCAGGCTATAGCGGGAGTCGGAGGGGTTCATAGTACTGCTTGAGATCGTCGGACAACATAACCGCGATTGAGGGAAGGAACCCTACT
>JBKJQT010000262.1:0-6024 GCA_046593855.1 Candidatus Nitrotoga sp.
TTTGCAATCCCAGATAAACAGCAGCCGCCTCAAGAAAGGTCGAGAACCCCAACAAAGCAAGATGCGCATGCGCCACCATCCAACCAGTTCCGTGAATATACCAATTGATCGAGCGTGTTTGCTGGAATCCACCCTGCATATTTAACGGAATCGCCAGCAATACACCGACCACGGTAAAACGAACCTCGAGGTTTTCAACAAACATGTTCCATTTGCCCTGCATGGTCAAAAGTATGTTTGATACGAATGCAATCGCTGGTACCAAGATCAAAACCCCTTCCACCGATGCGAAGGACTTTAGCCATTTAGGTAAGGGGGCCGACATCAAATGGTGCGCGGCAGGAGTGGAATAAAATACGACAATTGACCAAAAGTGCAAATGGCCTATTCGATGGGAATACAATGGATTTCCCGTCACCTTTGGAATAACGTAATAGGCAATCGCAGCCGCCACAGGAGTAATCCACAACCCCAGAACGTTATGCGCAAACCACCAAGTCATATAAGCTTCAGTTAGACCCGTAAGATGAAAGTATTCCGGCAAATTCCCCACTAAAAATACTATTATCAGCATAAAGGTAGCTGCTGCGAAAAACCAGTTAGTCGTATAGATACCTTGGGTACGACGTTTTATGATGGTCATCCATACATTAACCGCCAAAGGAATGGAAATAAATGCTGCCACAGCAAGATCCAGTGGCCATGGGAAGTCAGAATATTCACGCCCAGAGGTCACACCCATCCACATTAGGGTTAAACCCAAAGCTAAACAAATATTCCACATCATGCAATTCCACATCCCAAGCTTCTCCGACCACAACCTTGTGTTCCCAAGTATAGGTGTGATATACATCATGGCCATTGCAAACGCCATCGAAATCCAACCAAATATTACCGCCAGCACATGCACCTGACGCATGTGACCGAACGCGAACATCTCCGTCCCCGTTACAAAATCAGGAAAAGCGAGCTTGGCTGCATTAAACGACCCCAACCCGGTTCCAATCACAAACCATAGAATGGAAGAAAAACCGAAGAAAATCGCCGCCGAACCGACCGGGATAGCCTCATTTTTACCAAATAAATACTTAAGAATCATGCTGCATCTCCTTGATTTAGCTTTAAGCGGACTTTTTCTACCGCATTTAGCGTTAGCTCCACTATTGTATATTGAAGGTTTATTTCTTTGACGTTTTATGATGTGTTAACGTTTCCACTTCTTCTTCAAGAATCTCGCCTACTGAACCACCAATTACTGCACCCAAGGCATCGCTACCGTCCGGCAAATGAATCTTTTTGTGCGGCATTAGCACGTACCACGATAACCACATGCTAGAAAACGCCAAAAGCATGCAAAACGTCCCTGCTAGTATTATAAGCATGTCCCCCCCCTATCTTACGGCCTTCAATTTTTAAAGTAATTTTTTACAAAGATAATGCTGCGATCTTAATGATGACCTACGGCCTCTATCGTATCATGACGCTTTAAAGCGAGCGCCAGCATCAAAGTAAACGCGAAGCCAAATACAAGCATGCACGTAGTCATAAAGCCATTAAATGATGTAGGTATATAAGAGCCAGCACCTACTCCACCCCAATCTTCGAATCCCGCACGCCCCATCCAACACATAAGAGCCGCTCCAAACACGCTGCCATTACCCATGCCCGTTACAAATCCTGCAACTATAATGATCCAAAATGACCTAGATGGTATTGACTTTCTTTGCATCTTGCATTCCCTCCCCCTGTTTTCACCTAAAATATTTTAGGTGAATTTTACTATTTTTCAATCGGAACTCGGCTGTTTTCAATCAATTTTACGCTGCAACCGAATTTTTTCCGCAGAAGCCAGGCTGAAATCCGACAAATACTTAAATTCAGTGATATAAAAATGCAGTGATATAATAAAACCCTACGCTTAACCTTGTCAAGGCATAGTGACCCCAAACCAAGCAAGAATCCTGAATTATGAGCATAAATAATTTACTGTCGCGTGTTCCTCTACGGTATTGGGGATATTTGTCGTTGTCATTATGGGGCGCCCTAGCCCTTTTATTGTTGCGCCCGGACCTCTACAATATGGATGAAGGCTCTTCCAAAGCTCTTTTGCTGGTATGGTCAGTTGCCGATCAGGTAGCAGCTTCAGTTGTAACTTTTGGTGCGCCCGATTTGCGCGCACTGTTGTATTTACCCGTGGCATTTCTTTGGACGGGCAACGTTTTTGCAGCCAAAGTTTTCACCACTTTGTTGACAGCAATTGCCATCTGGTTGTTTTATTTATGGAATAGACGTAATTTCAATGCTGAAAGTGCACTTGTTGCCAGTGGCTTGATAATAATATCACCGATGATCCTGGAACAAATTGATTCACTTTCACCCGGCATTTACTTGCTACCCGCTTTTGCATTAGGTGCATGGCTGAACGATGAATATCGCGCTAACCCTCGCACAGGCGGGGGCTGGTATTTTTCCCAATTAGTTGTCAGCGCCTTTATCGTAGGCTTGCATCCCATTGGATTGGCTTATCCATTGGCTCTTCTTTGGTCATGGTACAAAGAGCCTCTGGATGCAAGGCAGCAGAAATATTTTTTTATCGGGGTCAATTTTGTTGTAATTTTTACCTTTTTTATAACCAGAGGCTGGAGTTACATAGAATGGTTCCAGAATCCGATTAAAAGTCTCGCTATTAGTATAATTGGATCATCAATTGGCAGTGAAGTAACCACTGTCACCTGGGTAGCAGGAGGAGTAATGTTAGCGGCGCTTGTCTTCGTCGCGATCAAACAATACCGTAAACTATGGTCCGATTTTACTGGACGCATGTTTCTTATTGGTTTGACGCTAGGAATTACAACCAGTGATTCGGCTTGGGGTCTAGTTGCGTTAAGTTTTATTTTGTATTTTGGAATCCCTTTGTTATTACAATCGCCTCTTATCACCGAAGGAAAGGGGTTTGTGCGACAACGCGGCTTGATTATGCTATTTATCATTATTTTTTCAACAGTAATGATGAGGGCAGATAAAGGCCACTACGAAATCCAAAAGTCAGGCTTTCTATCCGCAGAAGATCAATTAATCCATCTTATTGTTGAAGAGGCTGAAAATGCGCGCAAAATTGCTGAAGAAGACAAGGACGGAAAAAATCCTGTTCATTTACGTGTAGCCAGCCAATGGCCAAGCCGTACCATGATCGCGTGTAAATGCGATACTTTACCTTTACCTCCCGCAGCAATAGATCCGCAAACTCAACTCGCCATGCTGCGAAGCATTACCCACTTATTATTCAACCCGGGGCAAGTCAACAATACAGCACTCGCCCGGAACCTTTCTGTCCTTGGTGGGGGAATCTTTGAAACTGTGGCATTACAGCCCGGCGGGGTACTTTTACATTTCAAAGGCGTCGATACGCCAGCCAATCTGAAAAATGATAAATAAGTTATATACGAGTTACGCAATGTTCCAGATATTATTTCCGGCGACCCTAAGCTAGGGACTGGCTTGGCTTTGTCGACTTATGCCACAATTGGCGAAAAATTTACTTCAAAAACAAAAATGAAAAACCTCATACAAGAAATTTTAGTTTATTTGGTTGTAGCGCTCAGCTCTCTGTTCATTATGAGCTATGCGGTGCATATGCTAGTTGGTGACTTGGTCAGCAAAAAAACTGAGCATTTGCTGATTATATTCACCTGCATCATTGGTGTAGTGGCTATAGGATTTATGGCTTGGGATGTGATACAGCGCCGAAAGGGTGTCAAATAGCAGTCTCCCGCATCACTTGAAATCGCTATGACTCTACAAGTAGGGCACCTGTAAAAATAACCAAGGCTCGCACCAACAGTACAGCCTGACCTTGCGCTCGGTGATCGACGCGCATGCTGTTATCAAACCGCAACAAACTTAAAGCGGTTTTAATTTGCATCACATATAACGTATACATCATCACAAGCATCATGAAATGTACCCACACTAAAAATGAAGTAAGTTCGCCTTCCACAATCAAACGCCGATGCCAATCCTTATTCAGGTAGAGATAAACTGGCATCCCCAAATCGAACAATATTACAGAAATCATTACGCATAAATGAAACATACGTTGCCTAGCATGTCGGAATGCAGCCAACATTAGTGCGTAGGTCACAAGCGCAACCCACACTGTACCAGCTGTTAGCATATTATGTTCTGCTCACGCACCATAGTTATTCTCTATCAACTCTGCTAGTCTATTCTTACTGCGAGATATTCTCTTAACCATTCCTCACTTCATTCGATCAAAACCAGATCAGTTATTCCGGTCTGTTTTGAATATCTATTAGATTAAATGCAATGAAATTTAACCGCCTACTCATTGAAAAAATTTGCGTATTGTAGATCATGGCAAACATGTGGTTATTTATCATGACCCCTTCGTGCACTGCTAATCATTAAGTACTTTAACTAACTCCGAACTGAGTGTATGCAAACATGCTACCTACCTTAATCTGATGCTCTTAAAGCTTCGTAGAGGTCTATAAGTCACTGAATATATTTATTAACTCACTTGCATGATGATTAAGCATAGCTGGGCAGATGAATGTCTAGCTACTTCTAAGCTTTTCCTGAATTGTTTGGTAATCCTGAATGCTGGCAAACTGCCCTTTATGAAATACAAATTGCAAATGCTGGCCTGATTTGTCCAGCCCCGCTAGACCGAAAGAGCGCCCTGAGTAATCCGCATAAATTCGCAAATCTTTCACTAACTCCACGCGCTCTCCGTTGCGCATAGTAATTCGAGTTACCTGCTGCTTACCAATTTCAACCGCGATTGGCGAGGAAGGCAATAACATCAACCGGGTTTTCAATATACGGTTGGCACCAGAGATGAAAAAGAAGCAAGCCAAAAACGAAAACAAATATGCCAAACTGACATCTCCGCCATACCAAAATTTGGCTACCATTGACAGTAAAGCCACCACCGTAGGAATATACAGCATCAAATCCCACATCATCCCTTTGCGGTCTTGCACTAAACTGAAACGCGTATCGCTCATATTATTATGATCAACCCGCGCGACTTTCTGTTCCTGCCTTCAGAATTTTCGTGATTCCCGCTTCCATTTCGCCATGCAACATGCGGCCTGGTTGAATGCCGCTAACGATGCCTTTATCATTTATAAAGAAAGTCCAGGGATCGCCCATCACACGATATGCCTTGAATGCTTGCGGATTTTGGTATTGATCCATATGCAAAAAAAGCACCTGAGTTTGATATTTTTCCATTAGCGCTTTCATTATTTGCAACTGGCCATCGCACACAGTGCAATGGCCAGGTGTGGCAAACTCCAAGACGATAGGCTTGCCGAGTGCCAGCGCTTTATCTAATGAGTATTGGTACATGCGTGCATCGGGCTGGCGATACGTTGTCATTTTGCTCATATCTCCTCCGACATCCGCCAATGTTTTGGTAGGCAAACTAGGCGCAAGTACACCCTTCTGCAACATTCCCATTGAAGCCCCCCCCATGCCCCAACCGGCAAACTTTTCACCACATCCGCAAACAAGGCAGGAGGCTGCGAGGAGCCAGAATAGACCAACTTTCATTTAGACCGATTCCATCCGACACAAGTACGATAAATGTTGTATCCCCAGATGATATTAGCCAACAAAACTATACTACCGAAAATACCTGCAAGTGACATAAAACGCGATGCCGCCAACTCTCCTTCGTCGTCAATGAAAACGCCAATCAGCCCTGCCGCACTAAAAAATATAACGACCCCCAGCAGGCCAAAATTGTGCATCCAGAAGTGTACCTTGACCAAACGGAGGCTGTAAATAGAGCGGCGAACCAATCGTGGAATAAGATAGTATACCGCTCCGAAAATAGCCATTTCCACCCACCCCAGTAAATTAATATGGGTATGCCCTAATACGATCCTGTGGCCAGGTATTCCGCTATTAACAAAATGCCTAAAAGTGGGAACCCCGCCCATCAGCGCCCCCCAGGAAAATCCAATTATGCTGTAGATAATGCATGCATAGATA
>JBKJQT010000041.1:0-3098 GCA_046593855.1 Candidatus Nitrotoga sp.
CCTGGAGGATCAACTCGAAGTGGCCCTGCATACCTTTGAGAATAATGCGCCAATGGTCAAATCCATTGTCGCTTGGGAATGGATTGTTAGTGCTTTATTGAATTAGAAATGGAATTAGGCAATATAAAACCCTTGTCATCGTGCATTTTCCATTAGCCTATAATCCCATTGATTTTCCCAAAACTGCCCAGTGCATTTCATGCAATGGCACCACCTTTTTTGCGGCGCCCATCTTTATGGCTTCCTTGGGCATACCAAACACAACACAGGTAGCTTCATCCTGCGCCACAGTGGGAGCACCAGCATCCAGCATTTCTTTCAGGCCGCGTGCACCATCGTCACCCATGCCGGTCATAATGATACCAGTGGCATTTTTCCCCGCAAACTTCGCCACCGAGCGGAAAAGCACATCCACTGACGGGCGATGGCGGTTAACCAGAGGGCCATCCACCACCTCAACATGGTAATACGCGCCGCTGCGCTTAAGTAACATATGCTTGCCGCCGGGAGCAATCAGGGCAAGGCCTGGCATAACGCGATCGTTATTTTTAGCCTCTCTCACTTCAATTTGGCACAGACTGTTGAGGCGTTCGGCGAATAAGGCAGTAAATTTTTCCGGCATATGCTGCACGATAACAATGCCAGGACAAACTCGCGGCAATGCGGTCAGAACAGCTTCCAAAGCTTGGGTGCCACCGGTCGAGGTACCGATAGCAACAATGCGTTCAGTTGTTTGCGCCATGGAGTGAGCAGTCGCTGCAGAGAGAATAGCATCGGCATTAAGCTTACCCGCCGCTTGCGGTAGCGGTGTTGGCGCTCTAACCTGGCGCCTGACATTAGCTTGAGCTGCAGCCCTGACTGCCGTCACTAACTCATTAGATGATTCCTGCAAAAAACTTTTTAGGCCGACCTTAGGCTTGGTAATAATTTCAATCGCTCCGGCAGCCATTGCCTGCATAGTGGTTTCTGCACCTTTTTCGGTGAGCGTAGAGCAGATCACCACCGGTGTTGGGTGTTCGGCCATTATTTTTTTAAGGAAGGTGATACCGTCCATGCGTGGCATTTCCACGTCCAGCACGATCACATCCGGCCATTCGCGAGTCATTTTTTCCATGGCAAAAATAGGATCGGATGCCGCACCAATTACTTGAATATCTGGCTCCTGATCCAATACCGCCTGTAATACCTGTCGCACCACAGCCGAGTCATCAACAATTAACACATTGATTTTTTTCATTTTACTTTACTATGCTCCTAGCTTTGGTATTCCAACGCCTTGCTCACATGCTTAACCCAAACATGACCGCTCCAGATATCGAAGATCACATTTCTGTGGCCGCTTTTACCCACATCGTGCGCGATAACGTTGAAGCCGTGCAGATCAGTGAGTATTTTTGCCATTTGCACATTTTTTTTTCCGATATCTCCGCTATTCTCTTTTTTAACGATATCCGGAAACATGTTGCCGCCACCAAATATCTTGACTTCATAATCATCAATATTCGTTTTACTGCGCTTTACTTCCTGCAAAAACATCAATATCGCCTCGTCCGCATACTTGCCGTTCAGCCTGTCCGGCTCTATGCGCCGCCCACCCGGCAGCATGAAGTGACACATGCCACCGATTAGGCGCTTGGGGTGCCACACAGTAATGGAGATGCACGATCCCAGCACAGTGCGGATGCTGGTCTCCGCGTCGCCGAAATGGAAATCGCCCGGCTGCAAAAACATCTCCAGGACAAAGTCGGGTCTTTTCATGGCTTACGGTATATAGATGGCGCGACCAATTTCAGACCATCGGTGATTCCATTGAGGCTTTCAGAATGACTAACAATAAAATAGCCGTCCTGCTTCAACATCGGCAACATGCGCGCAACCACTTGGCGTTTGGTATCCATATCGAAATAGATCATTACATTACGTAAAAATATTACGTCGAATTCACCCAGCTTGGGCAGGGCCGTATTCAGATTGATTTGCATGAATTGCACGCGGCTGCGCAAACTTTTCTCAATCATGAAAGTGCCCTCCTGCGAGCCTGCGCCCTTCAGGCAATGTTTGGAGAGCAAATGCTGGGGAATATTGTGCGCCCGCTCCATAGCATAGTGGCCAGAGCGGGCTTTTTCGAGAACACGCGTACTAATATCGGAAGCAATAATTTCCCACTGCGTGCGAAGCAAACCGTCGGCAAGCGTCATGGCGAGGCTATAAGGTTCCTCACCTGACGAACTGGCTGCACTCCACAAACGAAAGGTTTTTCCTGCTGGCACCTTAGGCAAAACCTGCCCTCGCAGGAAGTCGAAATGTTTTGGCTCGCGAAAAAAATAGGTCTCGTTGGTGGTAAGCATATCCAACGCAATCTGCAATTCTGCAGCTTCGGTACTCTTAGTAATCAGCTGAAAATAATCACCATAACTGCCCAGGTTGTAATGTTTCAACCGGTTGGACAGACGGCCAGCAACTAACGCTTTCTTTGCATCAGAGAGCTTAATCCCGGCAGTACGATGCAACCATGACTGAAACTGGTTAAATTCATCATCTCTTAGCGTTGCGGTATGCATAGATTTGTCGATTTATTGTTATACAATTTATTGACGATATTAGACCAATGCGGCATTGGAAAAAATATCAGAATTGAGGACATAAGATGGATAAAGTCTGGAAAATTATGCCAACCTTCGTCCATCTTTAGTGTCCTGCTCGTTTAAACCAAGCCTACTTGAGCGACCTCCGCCTCGCCTGCCCCTGAAAGCATGGCCATTTCATCCACCGACAGCACACGTTCCGCATTGAGGATAATGACAAACTTACCGCCAACTTTACCCATTCCGCTGATAAAGTCAGCCCGGATCCTGGCACCAAAACTCGGTGCCGGTTCAATTTCTGCGGCAGGAATTTCCAGCACCTCTGATACCGAATCCACTACAACTCCGACATCCTGCTTTTCTTCATCCGCTTCGACTTCAATAATGACGATGCAGCTACGCCGCGTGACTTCGGATGCTGTGCGGCCAAAACGCGCCGACAGATCCACCACCGGCACAACGGCTCCCCGCAAGTTAATCACCCCACGAATAAAATCCGGCATCATGGGAACG
>JBKJQT010000192.1:0-3762 GCA_046593855.1 Candidatus Nitrotoga sp.
GCCAATCGTTTGACGAGCGCGGGCCGTTGTTGATCCCCTTGCGCCCAAACGGTCCCTTTGCTCCCAACAGCCAGCGCGAGTAACTGCGAGGTATTTCCTCCACCTGCTGCAATATCCAGTACCAGCATACCCGGCCGCACTTGGGTGAACTGCAGGAACTCTAGTGGTTTGCGCGTTGCGTCAGCACGTTTGTCATCACTAATCCGTATTGGGCTGCTAACCGCCTGTTGGTAACTCTCGTTTACAGCTTGCAAATTATCCCATTGAGGCGAGGCATATCCGTTAATTCCCCATGTTAAACCAAAGCTGGCGATTAACGCCGGTAGCCATCGTTTAGTTACGCAGTATTTTGTTGTTAACATGAAGATTCCTTTCAAAAGTATTGTTCAATTGTGATGATACCGTAAGCATACAACTGCAAACCCAGATTTGATAAAAGTGTAACTGAATTATATAAGTTCTTATTATACGCCGACATCAGTTAACCGTATTTTTTGCTCTTACTACGTTAAGAACCTTGGTTACCACCACCCTAATCAGCTCTAAATATTTGGCTTGATTGAGTAGACACTTAGAAACTGCGTGCTAAAACCCATTCGATCATGTCAATCAAGTTTAATCCTGAACAGCCAAGGTTATGAACCTTAAAGCAGAGACTCAAAGAAGCTGAACGAAAAAACAAGTCGTTTGATTCTGCTAAACTACAGTTATTCTTGGCAAAATTTAAAAACTGGGTACATGCTGGTGTTTCTGGCTAAAAAAGTGACCACTTGAATTGTCGGGTTCGCTTTATTTATGAAGAAGTAATTAATTAATTTAACGTTTTTCTGATGATGTTTGGGACAGGAAAATGCTCTTCTACCTCTTAGGCCACATTTGAGGTATTCTTCTTCAAGTTAAAAATGTGCTGCACTAAGTCAATTCTGAATTATTACCTACATTTCTATATTTGTTTGCATGCGTTTAATAATAATACTATTGGTCAATTTGCTGCTTGCTACGTTGCCTACCGCTTGGGCGGATGACGTTGTTAAGAACGATGTGCCTATGTTTTCCAAGGCCGACGAAGGTTTGCGTGCTGAATTACTTCTCTACGCCATGAGTTTGATTGGTACCAGTTATAAATTAGGCGGACAGTCTTTCGATACCGGAATGGATTGCAGCGGCTTCGTGCGCCACGTTTACAGCATAGCGACTGGCATATTGCTACCCCATAATGCACTAGCCATTAGTCGGGCTGGTATGAAAATCCATCGGGCTGAACTCCAGCTTGGTGATCTGGTTTTTTTTAACACAATGAAGCGCACATTTTCCCATGTAGGCATTTATCTGGGCGACAATCAATTTGTCCACTCATCCAGCAGCAAATCCGATAGTGTGATGGTCTCTGACATGGGAGAGCGATATTGGGCGAAACGCTTTAATGGCGCGCGGCGCATCCTTTAGTCTATTTCAGGATGACGGTTGAGGCTTTTCAAGAATAACAATAACAGAGGGTATGTTTTCATCGCATGGGTAAATAATTATCACTTATGGTTAACTGGTGCATGCTTGGTTTTCTTTTCATTTAATTCATCTAACTGACATTTTGGAGTTTATAAAAATGGACAAATGCCTGTCGTTTTTACATCGTCTTTCTAGCATTCTTGCCGCTACTATCATGCTAACGGTGGCAATGACTACTTACGCCGCCAATGAAATTGTGGTTTATACGGCTCGTAACGAACAGCTCATCAAGCCACTATTCGACGCCTACACCAAGGAAACCGGCACCAGCATCAAGTTCCTCACTGACAAGGAAGGGGCGTTACTACAAAAGCTCAAAGCAGAGGGAGCCAATACTCCCGCCGATATGCTGATTACTGTAGACGCCGGTAACCTGTGGCAAGCAACCAAGCTTGGACTGTTACAGCCAGTGCAATCTAAGACGCTGTTAGATAATATTCCTGCCCATTTGCGTGACCCGGCTAACCAGTGGTTTGGTTTGTCGGTGCGTGCTCGCACCATTATTTACAACAAAGACAAAGTGAAACCAGCTGCTCTTTCTACCTACGAAGATTTGGGTAATCCAAAGTGGAAAGGGCGTCTATGTCTACGCACTTCGAAGTCGGTGTATAACCAATCGCTGGTGGCGATGATGATTCAGGAATATAGTGAGCCTAAAACTGAGCAGATAATAAAATCCTGGGTGGCTAACCTGGCCACTCCTCCTATAGCCGACGATGCTCGAGCGATGGCCGCAGTGGCCGCCGGCCAGTGCGATATAACGGTGGTCAACACTTATTATTTTGGTGGTTTGATGAAGAAAAAACCCAATCTTCCGCTTGCGATTTTCTGGCCAAATCAGGATACGAAAGACAGCGGTGTGCATGTGAATATTTCTGGTGCAGGCATCACTCGCCATGCTAAACATCAAGCAGAGGCCGTTAAGTTCCTTGAGTGGCTATCTTCAGAAAAAGCGCAGAATCTGTTTGCTGATGTAAACATGGAATATCCGGTCAATCCCAAGGTGAAGCCTGATGCTACGGTTGCGGCTTGGGGCGAATTCAGGCAAAACCCCCTTAACGTTGTTAAAGCGGGTGAATTACAAACCGCGGCAGTTAAATTAATGGATCGTGCCAGATATAAATGAGTAGCTAAATGCAGCGATTGCCTACATCTACTGCAAAAGCGCCCATTGTGGGCGCTTTTATTTTTAAATTTCGTTTACCCAGCGGTTGGGTTTTAGCGGCATTCTTGATTGCTATGCTCACCTTGGTGCCAGTTGTTGTAGTACTTAGCTCATTGCTGACGCCGGAATGGGAAATCTGGACGCATCTGATGGAATATCAACTGCCAGAATTGTTGACCAATACTTTCTGGCTAGTATTGGGGGTGGGATTAGGTGTGGCAACATTGGGAGTTTCTCTAGCGTGGCTGACGGCTGTATGTGAGTTTCCAGGACGCAGGCAGTTTTCCTGGGCACTATTATTGCCCTTGGCGATTCCCGCCTATGTGACGGCATTTGTCGCTATCGGCCTGCTTGATTTCACCGGACCGGTACAAACCTTGACGCGAGAATGGTGGGGGTCGATTGAATTTCCGTCGATACGCTCGAGAGGCGGTGTCATTGCGGTGATGACATTAGCGCTCTATCCTTATGTTTATCTGATTGCTCGAAATGCCTTTCTCACCCAAGGAAAGCACGCGCTGGAGGTGGCACAGTCTCTCGGATTGTCGCCTGCCGTCGGCTTTTTTAGGGTGGCTCTGCCGATGGCGCGGCCTTGGATCGTGGGCGGTGTGATGTTGGCGCTGATGGAAACCTTGGCGGATTTTGGCACCGTGGCAGTATTCAACTACGATACGTTCACTACTGCTATCTATAAAGCGTGGTTCTCGTTGTTTTCGCTTCAAGCTGCTTCGCAACTAGCTTCACTGTTAATTATGTTCGTGTTGGTGGTGTTGTTGGCAGAGCAGCAGACCCGCACACACATGCACTATACTCAGACTGGCAAACACAGTGTGCAGGCTCGCATTCTTCTTACGGGTGCCCAGGCTTGGTTGGCTACCGGTTTTTGCCTGGCAGTGCTGGCGGTGGGATTTATCATACCCATCATACAGTTGCTGCTTTGGGCATCGGAAGTAGTGGAGCAAGATTTAGATGTACGATACTTGGGTTTTTTCTGGCATTCGTTGGCGCTGGCCGCTTTGGCCGCGCTATTGTTAGGGGGAGTCGCCTTATTATTGAGCTATAGCGCTCGCCAGCATCCTGGTTTGCTGTTA
>JBKJQT010000210.1:0-2610 GCA_046593855.1 Candidatus Nitrotoga sp.
CTTTTTCATAAATGGTGACGGTGTAGAAATTATTGATCTCGACATAGCTGTCCGGCCGCACCGGGTGCGCCATCGGCCCCGCGTCTTCGGAAAACTGCACCTGGCGCAGCATGCGCACATCCTCAATACGCTTCACCGCGCGACCGCTTGCCGTGCCGACCATGTCGGCGGAAAATTCCTGGTCGCGGAATACGGTGAGGCCTTCCTTCAACGACAACTGAAACCAGTCGCGACAGGTGACGCGGTTGCCAGTCCAGTTATGAAAATATTCATGGCCCACCACTGACTCAATATTGGCGTAATCGGTATCGGTGGCAATGCTGGGGTTGGCCAGCACATATTTGGTGTTGAAAATATTCAGGCCCTTGTTTTCCATCGCGCCCATGTTGAAGTCGCCCACCGCGACGATCATGAAACGATCCAGATCGAGCTCCAGCCCGAAGCGTTGCTGATCCCAGCGGATGCTGTGCTTGAGCGATTCCATCGCATGCTGTGTCTTGTCCAGATTACCCGGCTCCACCCACACTTGCAGTAATACTTTGCGTCCGCTGTTGAGCTTGAACTTTTCTTCTTGGCACACCAGCTTGCCAGCCACCAGCGCAAACAGGTAGGACGGTTTTTTGAACGGGTCTTCCCACTTAGCATAGTGGCGGCCTTTGGGCAGGTCGCCCTGTTCGATCAGATTGCCGTTGGACAGCAGCACCGGATATTTTTTCTTGTCGCCGCGCAGCATCACGGTATATTTCGCCATCACATCCGGGCGATCGGGGAACCAAGTAATCTTGCGGAAACCTTCGGCCTCGCATTGGGTAAAGAAATTGCCGTTGGAGATATACAGCCCCATCATCGAGGTGTTTTTCTCGGGCTGAACCAGCGTCTCGATCTCCAGCGTGATCTCGTCCGGCGCATGGGCGATGCGCAGTTTTCCATCTGCTATCGTATATCCCTTGGCGCCTTTGCGCAGCGTCTTGCCGTTCATGCGCAAGGCCACCAGCTTCACACCATCGCCCAGTAGTTCTACATCCTTGTTGGGCGATGCGCTGTTGCGCTGCAGGGTGATGCGCATGGATACACGGGTTGCCGCAGGGTCGAGATCGAAACCTATTTCAACGGTGTCCACCCAATAGGCGGGGGCGGTGTAGTCTTTGCGATGGATGGTGACGGGGGTGTGCTTGGTCATGAGTGGATGATCCGGAAGTGGTGAGATGAAGTGGATTCTAACAGTGTTAGCTGTCGGGCAATTATCCTCAGGCATATGACGCAGCACCGAATAAGTCTTGAGGTCTATCCAGAAAAGTAATTTGAGCCTGGCCTCGTTTTCTTCCTGTTGCTGCAATTAAAAAACCCGGCATTGGCGGGTTTTTCATGGTCAGCCTTTCGATGCTGTCCCTTTTGAACACTAGACCGGTTTGTTACTTCTTTACACGCACCCGCGACTTGAGAATATTTTTTTGGTGGAAAATTTATGGAAGCAATCTCGAACGAAAAATCTGAATGCTCTTACGGAAAATCGTTAAATAAAACGCTGCTGGCACTGGTCGGCCTTCAAAGTATTGTAATAACGTTTGCAGGCGTGCTGCTAGGTTCGCAATCAAGCGCATTAATAAACTGCTGGCAAGGCTCTAGGGCCGTCTGATAGACAGCAGGTAAAGCGAATTCCCAGTTCTGGATGACGTAGAAAAAATTGCCGCTGAAATTGTGCTGGCAAATAGTCACATGCTTGCGCAATTGGATGCTGGCTGACAAGACGCTATTGAGAGTATTTTCTTACACTGGCCTTACACGACCATAAGCAGGGATCGAATCTATACTTAAGTTTCGCTAACTATTGATTAATTGGTGCCCCGAAGACGAATCGAACGTCCGACCTACCCCTTAGGAGGGGGTCGCTCTATCCACTGAGCTACCGAGGCCCGCGTGCATTCTAACGCAAATAAGCGCCGATCACACCTCTGCAATTCCGCATTTATCCTGTGGTGCTGTGTATTTCTTGGTGGTGAAATTTGACAGAGACGAACACACAGTCAAGTTGCTTATGGCACAATTCGTGGGGTCGTATGTTACGGCGGATGATAATGAAGTTACAGATGTCAAAAGCGGTAGGTCGATTAAACAAGCGTCATGTTTTTTCGAAAAACACAGGATCGAGGCTGGAAGATACTAGATCAGTCGCAGAAAAAGGGTTTTTACTTGAACCTCAGATTTGACTTTTAAGCTATTGTCCAGTCGCAATAATCTGTGGTCAGTTGTGTATTCTTAATACTGTCTATTCTTCCGCACTATTTGTGAATTGAGAGGGCACGTTAATTTTTTGCTCTTAAATTTATTTTCGATGATAACGAAAATGCAATCATTTGCTAGAGTTTTGAGCGAAATACAATCGGACAATTATTCGATTGTCCGATTGTGCATCGGTTATACAAAACATCAGAATTTAAATGTGATACCGGCTGACAGGAAATCAATGTCACTTTTGCCAGTGGTATCGTTCCTACCGAACTTATTTAAGCGCTCCCACTCTGCACGAACAGCGAGATTCGGGGTGAAATCATATTTCGCGCCAAACCCGAAGTTGGCACCAGTACGGTTTTCTTTTTGATGAGCTTCAAA
>JBKJQT010000342.1:0-5046 GCA_046593855.1 Candidatus Nitrotoga sp.
CAGAAATTTTTCGTCATCGGGCTGAATAATCTTGGTGGCTGTCATGGTTCCACGGGGCCCATCAGCACCAACCCGGAAACTGGCAAACCTTATGGTGCAAGCTTTCCCGTGGTGACAGTGGAAGACTGGGTGAAGTCGCAAGCTCAGCTGGCCGATAAGCTCGGCGTTGATCAATTTGCTGCAGTACTTGGCGGTAGCCTGGGCGGGATGCAAGCGTTGCAATGGTCGCTGGCATATCCTGAGCGCGTGCGCCATGTACTGGCGATTGCTTCGGCGCCTCGCCTGACCGCACAAAATATCGCATTCAATGATGTAGCTCGCAATGCGATATTGACAGACCCTGATTTCTACGGCGGTGATTATTATGAGCACAGCGTGGTGCCTACGCGTGGCTTGCGCTTGGCGCGCATGTTGGGGCATATCACCTATCTTTCCAACGATGCGATGGCGGACAAATTCGGGCGGGGACTGCGCTCCGATAATTACAGCTACAGCTATGATATCGATTTCGAAATCGAATCTTACCTGCGCTACCAAGGCGATAAATTCGCCGCCTATTTTGATGCCAACACCTATCTGCTTATGACCAAGGCGTTGGATTATTTTGATCCCGCCCGGGAGTACAATGATGACCTGAATAAAGCTTTCGCTGCTGCTAGCGCAAATTTTTTAGTGTTGTCCTTTACCACCGACTGGCGTTTTGCACCGGAACGTTCGCGCGCCATTGTCAAAGCATTACTTCATAACCGCCTTAAGGTAAGCTACGCTGAAATTACCTCGACACACGGACATGATTCTTTTTTGATGCAGCATACGCATTATCATAATGTAATACGCGCTTACTTCGACAATATCGCCAGCGAGTTTACTACATGAGCACGCACGATCATTCCACTCTCACCGCGACCCGCCCTGATTTTGCTGCAATAGCGGCATGGATTCCGCCGGGCGCTTCAGTCTTGGACTTGGGTTGCGGTGACGGCAGTTTGCTGCGTTATTTGCAGGGTACGAGCAAAGTGCAGGGTTACGGAGTAGAAATAAGCGACGATAATATCGTCGCATGTATCCAGAATCAAGTTAATGTAATTCAAGGCGACTTGGAATCAGGACTTTCCGGCTTCGAAAGCAATGCCTTTGATTATGTCATCCTGTCACAGACGCTACAGGCCACTCGACACACCGAACCTCTGATGCAGGAAATGCTGCGCGTGGGACGTGAGGGTATCGTCAGCTTTCCCAATTTCGGCTACTGGCGGAATCGTATGAACATATTGCAGGGCAATATGCCAGTGTCTGAAAATCTACCCTATCAGTGGTATGACACGCCCAATATTCATCTGTGCACGCTGCATGACTTTGAAACATTCTGCCACGATAACAAGATGTACATTCTTGACCGACGCGTCATGACAGGCTATAGCGAGATAACACTATTGCCAAATCTGTTAGGCAGCACAGCAGTGTATCGCTTCAAGCGTGCTGTTTAATTCATGAGTGTGATCGCGCAGCTGTTCACGCGGCGCATGTTGATTTGTGTATTTACAGGATTCAGTTCTGGTCTTCCGTTGTATCTATTGTTCAATTTGGTACCCGCCTGGCTGCGTAGTGAGCACGTTGATCTCAAAACCATCGGCCTATTTGCGCTAATCCAGTTTCCCTATACCTGGAAATTTCTGTGGTCACCCCTGCTGGATCGCTATGTTCTGCCTATCCTTGGACGACGGCGCGGTTGGATGCTGCTCACCCAACTGGCTCTATTGGCAGTAATTGCGTCGATGGGTGCGTTTTCGCCGCAAAGCGATTTACGTACTATTGCCTACATTGCAACGTTATTGGCATTTCTGAGCGCTACTCAGGACATCGTGCTAGATGCCTATCGGCGCGAATTGCTGCAGGAAAGTGAACTGGGATTAGGCAATGCGGTGCATGTAAATGCCTATCGAATCGCTGGCTTGGTGCCGGGTTCCCTGTCACTGATCCTGGCAGATTTTCTGCCGTGGAGCATAGTGTTTATCATTACAGCGTTGTTCATGTTGCCCGGCATGGTGATGACGCTAATGGTGAAAGAGCCATTAAATATTAACTCGCCGAAATCCCTGCGTGATGCGGTTATCGAACCGTTTCACGAATTCATCACTCGGCAAGGTTGGAACAGCGCGCTTCTCATCCTCACCTTCCTGTTCTTTTATAAACTCGGTGACAGCATGTGCACCGCGCTAGCCACCCCGTTCTATATGGATATGGGATTCTCTAAAACACAGATCGGCCTGATCGCCAAAAATGCTGGACTGTGGCCCGCAGTAATTGGCGGTTTGCTTGGCGGACTATGGATGGTAAAAATCGGCATCAACCGCGCCTTATGGTTGTTTGGGGTAGTTCAAGTGGTATCAATCTTTGGTTTCTTCTGGTTAGCATCGGTGGGGTATCACGCCGAAATTACCACCTTGGAACTCACTCAACTCGCCATAGTAATTGGCATAGAAGCCTTGGGCGTGGGACTGGGAACAGCCGCGTTCGTCGCCTTCATTGCACGCACCACCCATCCCGCCTATACCGCCACGCAGTTCGCACTGTTCACCAGCCTCGCAGCGATGCCACGCACCTTCGCCAACGCAGCAACTGGCTGGCTGGTGGAGGCCATCGGCTGGACGGGATTCTTTTTGCTGTGCGCACTGTTGGCACTGCCAGGAATGGTATTGCTATTAAAAGTGGCGCCGTGGAATGGCTCGAATTCATTGACACATCAATGACGTTAGCAAAAAAAATTGGTATCTTATTAAATTTTGCACGACCTATCCAGTACCAATTTCCGAATTCACTCCGTCATATCTCCATCTGCTCCTTGTAGCGATACTTTGTTACCAGACAAAGTAGTACTCAATTTAAAACACCGTATGGCTGCCATATATCCATTCGTGTGACATGTTGTCACAGCTAAAACTGACTGGCTAACCCGATGGTTTAAATCATGTGATTAATAATTGGTCACTATCGAAACCCCACTCGGACGTATAGGGCGTATCTACGCTCCGTGCGACATCGTTCGTTGGTTCGGCTTTCCGACCCGTACTGTACGAATGCTTCGGTTCAGGCTACAATTACGAAACGCGAACAATTTTTATTTACATTTGAGAGGGTGCCAGCCACCTGATCGGGAAGGAATATTCATGGGGACCGCTGAGCTTGTCTTGCAGCAAGAAGTGCATGTGCTCTACAGCAACCACCACGGTTGGCTGTATGGCTGGCTGCGCAAGAAGCTGGGCTGCTCCCATCGTGCTGCCGATCTGGCACATGATACTTTTGTACGGCTACTAACCCGAGAAGAGCCAGTGGCCATCCAAGAACCGCGTGCCTTTCTTACCACCGTGGCGCAACGTGTGCTGGCCAATTATTGGCGACGCGAACAAATCGAACGGGCCTACCTCGATGTGCTGGCGCGGGTGCCGGAAGCCCTGGTACCATCGCCGGAAGAACATACCATCCTGCTCAAAACACTCGTTGAGATCGATTACCTTCTTGACGGCTTGCCGGTTTTGGCCAAGCGCGCGTTCTTGCATGCCCAGCTCGACGACATGACGCATGCAGAGATCGCGACCGAACTCGGCATCTCTATCAGTACCGTCAAGCGCCATCTGGTGCGTGCGGGCACCCAATGCTATTTCGCGTTGACGGCGGACTGAGGTAAGTACACTTATGAATCTGGACGCAAGTCTGGGAGTTAATCCCGATGCAAACAGCGGCCCATCTTTACCGAGTGCCCCTCGCAACGACAACCATGGCCTTGGCCGCTCTAGCGACATCCCGCCGCACGTTGCCCGGCGTGCGGTGGAATGGTTGGTAGAGCTGCAATCCGGTGACGTCAGCACCACCACCCGGCAGGGCCTCCAGCACTGGCTGGGCTTACATCCCGACCACGAAAGTGCCTGGCAACACATAGAGGCCGTCAATGGCCAGCTACGTAGCGTGGTCTCGCCCATGGCTTCGGCCATCACACATGCTACGCTGGTACCCCGCCATTCAGTCAAACGCCGTGAGGTGATCAAGACCTTGACCGTCCTACTGTTCGCGGGCGGTACAACTTGGGTGGCCAAAGACAGCATGCCTTGGCGCGAATGGACAGCGGACGAGCACACAGGCGTGGGCGAACGGCGCACCGTCACACTGGCCGACGGCACCACCGTGACCCTGAACACCGACAGCGCCATCAACATTCGCTTCAGCGTCACGGAACGCCGCGTGCGGCTGGTCAGCGGTGAAATTTTAGTGAGCACCGGCAAGGATGCCGGTCACAACGGCAACGACCACAGCGGAGTTGGCAATGGCGTGACGCGCCCCTTTGTGATTGAAACCGCGCAGGGTGAGCTTCAGCCACTGGGCACACGCTTCGTCGTGCGCCAACAGGCAGATGCTAGCCGGGTGGATGTCTTAAAAGGCGCAGTCAACATCCGCCCGCACAATGGCGTCGGGGCAACCCGCATACTGCGCGCTGGCGAGCAAACCCGCTTTACTCGCAACGTCATCAATGAACCCATCGCGGTCAATGATTCCGATGCCGCGTGGATCGACGGCATGCTGGTAGCGAGTGGCATGCGCCTGACCGACTTCCTCGTCGAACTCAGCCGCCACCGTCCCGGCCGCCTGAGTTGTGATCCGGCCATCGCCGAACTGCGCATTTCCGGCAGCTATCCACTGGCCGACACCGATCGCATCCTCGATACCCTGCCCACCACACTGCCGGTAGAGATTCACTTTCTCACGCGCTACTGGGTCACCGTGCGGCCGGCTCATACATAGCTTTGTACTGCCGCACCAAACCTGCGGCCGAAAAATATTTCGGCTCAGGTGGTCTATTTTCGATTCTCGCGGGACATAGGAGTTGAGCGCATCACATCTCCAACCAGTTAGAGAGGAATCAAACATGGAGCAACACGACAGAGCCGACATCGGCGGCGATATCGACACCCGCAACAGCGACAAGGCACCAAGTCTTCAACGCTTCACCCATAGCCTACTGGCATGCGCCTTTACGACGTCGGTTTTTACGAC
>JBKJQT010000387.1:0-2950 GCA_046593855.1 Candidatus Nitrotoga sp.
GTGAGCAGACGCACATTTTGTTTTGCTACGATGATCTGTCGTGCCGCTTCGGTCACTGAAGGCGCAATAATCACTTCAACAAATTGATTGGCCATAATAGTGGTTGCGGTATCTGCATCCAGCTCGCGATTAAAAGCGATGATGCCACCAAATGCGGAGGTGGGATCCGTTGTATAGGCCAACTTGTAGGCATTGAGTGGTGTATCGGCAATCGCCACTCCACACGGATTGGCGTGCTTGACGATGACGCAGGCGGGTTGCTCAAATGTCTTGACACATTCCCACGCTGCATCGGCATCGCCAATGTTGTTATAGGACAGCTCCTTGCCCTGTAATTGGGTGTAATTAGCAATACCGCTCGGCACCGCATTCAGGTCGCGATAGAAGGCTGCATTTTGATGAGGGTTTTCACCGTAGCGCATGTCCTGTACTTTAGCGAAGTTGAAGTTGATTTGTGTCGGGTACTCGCTACGTGTGCCGTCGGTGTGAATTGTAGTCAGGTAATTGCTAATTGCGCTGTCATATGCGGCAGTGTGCGAGAAAGCTTTTTTCGCTAGATCGAAACGCGTGGCGTTGGAAACTTCGCCGCCATTAGCATGCATTTCGGTCAGAATGGTGCTGTAGTCTGCCGAGTCAGTGACGATGGCTACATGTTGATGATTCTTCGCTGCGGCGCGCACCATGGTAGGTCCGCCAATGTCGATATTCTCGATGGCATCTGCCAGTGTGCAATCGGGTTTGGCAACGGTAGCGCCGAACGGATATAAATTTACCACTACCAGATCAATGGTCGGAATGCTGTACTTCTCCAGTGTGGCGACATGTTCCGGCAGATCCCGACGCGCCAGAATGCCGGCATGGACTTTCGGTTGCAATGTTTTCACGCGTCCATCCAGCATTTCGGGGAAGCCAGTGTAATCGGCCACTTCCGTAACTGGAATGCCGTTGTCGGCGAGTATCTTGGCCGTGCCGCCAGTGGACAGGATAGTAACGCCTAGTTGATGCAAACCCTTGGCGAATTCCAGCACGCCGGTTTTATCCGACACACTGATGAGGGCTTGTTTGATTGCTGCCATAGTTAATTTTTCTTTTCGTTCGTTTTAACCAGTCGAGACTTTTGAACAGACCTTTGTTCGGGTCGGGTACTAGGCCGCAAGTTTGAAGTTTCGCTTGGAGTACTGTGTTGCTGAATTTTTTTGCGTAATGTATTGCGGTTAAGGCCTAATAATTCGGCTGCTCGCGTCTGGTTGCCGTCCGCATGTTGTAGAACGGCTTCGATTAATGGCTTCTCAACACAATTCATCACCATGTCATACATTGCACACGAAGGATTTTCGCCATCGAGATCCTTGAAATAATCGTTCACTGCCTTGCGCACATACTTTGCAACGTCGTTTTCGCCTAACAAACAATCATCTTCTTTTTTCATGCAGCCAGCTCCTCAACGTACTGCAGGCGCTCGCCGCCCTGAAATTGCCCATCAAAAAAATCACTTACCGCCATCAATTGTTCTGCGCTGCTTTCCAGTTGATTCATATGATGGCGAAAATGCGCAGAGCCAATCAGTCCCTTTGTGTACCAGGAGATATGTTTGCGCGCCACGCGTAAACCCGTGTGTTCACCATAGAACGCGTAAAGTTCATGTACATGTTTAAGCAGCACGCGATGCACTTCGTCCACTTGCGGTGCGGGTAGATGTGTGCCGGTTTCGATGAAATGCTCAATCTCGCGAAACAGCCACGGACGCCCTTGTGCGGCGCGTCCTATCATTACGGCATCTGCGCCAGTCTGTTGTAAAACATAGCGGGCTTTTTCCGGGGTGGTGATATCGCCGTTAGCGATAACCGGGATGTTGACGTTGGCTTTCACGGCGGTGATGGTGTCATATTCCGCATCGCCGGTGTAAGCGCAAGCACGAGTCCGGCCGTGAATGGCGAGTGCCTGAATGCCGCTTGCCTCGGCGATTTGAGCGATACGAATTGCATTACGGTTTTGTTTATCCCAGCCGGTACGTATTTTAAGTGTCACCGGCACGGCCACCGCGTTCACCACAGCCTCTAATATTCGCGCTACCAACCCTTCATCTTGCAACAGCGCGGAACCGGCCATCACGTTGCAAATTTTCTTCGCCGGACAACCCATGTTTATGTCGATGATCTGTGCGCCCTCATCCACATTGTATTGTGCGGCTCGCGCCAGCATTTTGGGGTCGGCACCGACAATCTGCACCGAGATGGGATCGACTTCGCCCTCGTGATTGGCCCGTCGCTTGGTCTTCTCAGATCCGTAGAGCAGAGAATTGGAAGACACCATCTCGCTCACCGCCATGCCTGCGCCCATGCTTTTGCACAACATGCGAAATGGACGATCGGTCACCCCCGCCATGGGGGCAACGATCAGGTTGTTTTTGAGGTGATAAGGACCGATGCGCATGACGTTTTCCGGAAGGAGGCGGATTATAAATTAATCAAACGTCTCGTGCTATCATAACTCGTCCAGAAGTGAAAAAATATTTTAGCGAATGACATTCGACGTCTTGATTATAGGTGGCGGTCTGGTTGGTGCCAGCCTGGCCGCAGCGCTCAAATCCAGTGGATTGAACATGGCTTTGGTGGAAACGCAACCCACCGTTCACTCCAACGAGGGCTGGGACAACCGGATTTATGCTGTCAGCCCCGGTGGAGCTGCCTTTCTTACGCAATGCGATGCTTGGCAACAACTGGATATGAACCGTGTGCAGCCGGTCGAAACCATGCGCGTGTTTGGCGATGAGGACATGGAACTTGATTTCAGTGCTTATCAACTGGGCGTGCCGGAGTTGGCGTTCATCCTGGAAAACCGTCTGTTGCAGCAAGTGTTGTGGCAAGGATTACAAAAGCAGGACAATTTGACCCTGTTTCACCCGACGCACTGTGCCAGCTTGGTCTGGCATGATGATGCCGCGTACCTG
>JBKJQT010000401.1:0-5816 GCA_046593855.1 Candidatus Nitrotoga sp.
GCACAAGGCTGCAATGAGGGCGACGGCATGAGCGCACCCGGCACCATCAATGCGGGGTACCTCGACAATCTGCTGGCAGGACAGCCGCACTTGCCTGCAAGTCCGTTAGCGTGGCTCAACGCACTACGCGCGGAGGCGGTTGACCGCGTCGGCGTTCTGACGGTGCCCACCTTGCGTGACGAGGAATGGCGCTTTACCGATATTTCGCTGCTCACCAAGATGTCCTTCCATCCGGTGCGCACAACCATCAGCCTCCAAGCCGCAGACATAGAGCGCTTTTATATTGAAGAAGCGACTACTCGGCTGGTATTTATCGACGGTGTCTATGCTCCCCAGCTGTCTAGCGGTATCACAGGCAATGGCGTAGCGGTTATCAATCTGGAAGCTGGATTTGCCGCGCACGCAGCGGCAATCGAGCCATATCTGGGCCGTCTCACAGAATTTCGCGACAATGTATTCGCCGCCCTTAACACAGCGTTTTTGCATGACGCCGCATTGATCGTCGTGCCACGTGGCACTTCAGTTGCGGTGCCGGTACATCTACTATTCATTGCGACGCAAAAGGATGTCGTAAGTTACCCGCGTTGCTTGTTGCTAGCTGAGTCCGGTAGCGCAGTGACAGTGATTGAGGATTATGTTTCATTGCAAGAAGATGCTTATTTCACCAATGCAGTGACCGAAATCGCGTTGGTTGATAATGCCCGCGTGAACCATATTCGGGTGCAGCGCGAAGGTGTGAAGGCGTTCCATATTGCAAACTGCGCTGTATCACTCGCACGTGCTAGTAATTATCAGTCGGTGAGTGTCGCATTCGGCGCAAGGATTTCGCGTTATAACCTGAATGTACAGTTAGCTGAGGAGGCCGAATGTGCGGTTGACGGGTTGGCCTTAATCTCAGGCCGTCAGTTGGCCGATACACATACCTGCATCGACCATGCGAAGCCGCACGCCGTAAGTCATCAGATGCACAAATGTATCGTCGGCGGCAGTGCGCATGCGGTATTCAACGGCAAAATTATGGTGCGTCAAGGTGCGCAACGTACTGACTCCAGGCAGTCCAGTCGCAACCTGCTATTGACCAGCAAAGCCCACGTTGATACCAAACCGCAACTTGAAATTTTCGCCGACGATGTGAAGTGCACGCATGGCGCGACCATCGGTCAGCTCGACAATGAGGAGGTATTTTATTTACAGAGTCGCGGGTTGTCCGATACAGCAGCGCGTAACATGCTTACTTATGCATTCGGAGCCGAAATCATCGAACGCATATCTATTTCATCACTTAAATTGCAGCTTGAGCAAACCGTACTCGAACAGACCACAATCCAACCATGAGCGCAATTCAGACTACACTAAAATCTCGATCACCGTCCGTGTTCGATGTTGAGCGCATTCGTGCTGATTTCCCTATCCTTAAACTGACGGTCAACGACAAACCGCTGATATATCTTGACAACGCTGCCTCGAGCCAGATGCCTCAGCCGGTGATCGATCGCCTGGTGCGCTATCAAACGACACAGCACGCCAATATCAATCGCGCGGTGCATCACTTGTCAGAGGTTGCAACCTCTGAATTTGAGGAGGCGCGTCGCAAGTTACAGCACTTCATTAATGCGAATGAAGAGCGCGAAGTGATCTTCACCAGTGGTACCACCGATGCGATCAATCTGGTGATGCATGGCTATGGCCGTAAGTTTATTGGAGCCGGTGATGAAATCATCCTGACCACGCTTGAGCATCATTCGAACATTGTGCCGTGGCAGATGTTGGCTGAAGAAAAGGGCGCGAAGATTCGTGTGGTACCGATTAACGATGCGGGTGAGTTGCTCATAGACGAATACGAGAAACTTTTTAACGAACGCACCAAATTTGTCGGCGTGATGCACGTCTCGAACGCGCTGGGCACGATCAACCCGGTAAAGGAAATGATTGCGTTTGCACATGCGCGCGGAGTACCGGTGCTGGTTGATGGTGCGCAGGCAGCTCCGCATATGAAAGTTGACGTACAGGATCTTGACTGCGATTTCTACGCATTTTCGGGTCACAAGCTGTGCGGGCCGACCGGTATCGGAATTCTTTACGGTCGCGCTGCGCTGCTAGAAAACATGCAGCCATTCAAGGGCGGTGGCGACATGATTTTGTCGGTGACGTTCGAAAAAACTACCTACAACACAATTCCGCATAAATTCGAGGCGGGCACTCCGCCAATTGCGGCGGCAATTGGGCTTGGCGCTGCAATCGACTACTTGTCGGAGATCGGCATGGATGCAATAGCCGCGCATGAACTCGCGCTGCTAGAGTATGCAACAGAGCAAATAAATTCTATGCCCGGCGTGCGGATTATTGGCACCGCCGAGCATAAGGCCGCAGTTTTGTCCTTTGCCGTCGACGGTGTGCATCCGCATGACATCGGTACACTGCTCAATCAAGAAGGCGTCGCTGTGCGTACCGGACATCATTGCGCGCAGCCAGTTATGCAACGTTTGCATGTGCCAGCCACTTCGCGCGCATCGTTTGCGTTTTACAACAGCATGGATGAAGTCGATGCACTGATCGCCGGCATCCGCACCGTACAGAAGATATTTACATAATGGCTAATTATAAATCTCTCTACCAAGAGGTGATCCTCGACCATAACAAGAAACCGCGTAATTACGGCACGATTGAACATCCGAGTCATCATGCGGTAGGGCACAATCCGCTGTGTGGTGATCACATCACTGTGGATATAGTACTCGGTGAGCGTATCGATAATATTGCCTTTGAAGGTGAGTCTTGCGCGATCTGCAAGGCATCTGCGTCGATGATGACGACTGCTATCAAGGGCAAGACGCGTGCGGAGGCGGAAACACTGATCCAGGAGTTTCTCGCTATGGCGACTGGCAAGCTCTCTCATGACGCCTGTCCTAACATTGGCAGGCTTGCGGTATTTGCTGGAGTGAGTGATTTGCCAACACGTGTCAAATGCGCAATTCTGCCATGGCATACCCTGAGTGGCGCGTTTAATGCAGTAGCAACCACATCGACCGAGGCGGAAGAAGATCCAATGCACGCCCCGATCGGTGATGCTTGAAAACATCCTTATTCGGCGAAAATATGCTGACATGGGGATATGCAAAAACTGCTGCTAGCGGCATAGTCAAAAGAGGGAGGCTTGGACAAGCGGTTATTTATAGCAACCTATTACTTATGGGATGGTCAAAGGCGTTAGAAATGAGCCTTAATTTTTAAGGAAATAAAATGCCAAAAATTGCTGAAATAGAAGACACGCCCAACCCAAACGCAGTGAAGTTCATGCTCAAAGAACCACTAACATGGGGGATATCACATTCATACGATAATGCCCAGCAGGCCAAGTCCGATACCCTTGCTTCCGCATTATTTGATATCGAGCATGTGACCAATGTGTTTTATGTTGATAGCTGCCTAACGGTCACGCAGGACGGTGAAGCTCATTGGCCTCAGTTGGCGCGCTTAATTGCCGTGCCACTCCGCGAGGCGCCCGCAGCGGATGAATCTTCAGAAGCCTTGGTTGCAGCGGCGGCAGTTGCAATCGCCGGTCTGAGTCCAGAGGATCAGGTGCGCTTCGATAAGCTCAATGCGATGCTTGACGAAAAGATCCGTCCCTATCTGCGAAGCGACGGCGGAGACCTGCATGTAATCGGTTTCTCCGGCAACTTTCTCAGCGTGCATCTTCAAGGCGCGTGCGGTTCATGCCCGAGTTCGACATCGGCCACGCTCATCAGTATCACGAGTTTACTGCGGACGATTGAACCGGACATAGAAGTGCTGTCTGTTTAGATTGTAATTGCTGTACTCTTTCGCGAATGAATGGTCGCCACTATTATGCAAACATTAACTGCACCAGATTTAGCCGCATGGCTTTCGGATATAACACGAGATAAACCAGTATTACTCGACGTGCGTGAGCCATGGGAATTTCAGACCTGTCAAATTGACGGAGCGTTGACGATGCCGATGAATACCATTCCTGACAGGCTGTCGGAGTTAAATTCGGAACAAGCTATCGTATGTATTTGCCATCACGGTATGCGCAGTATGCAGATTGCGGTTTTTTTAGAACAGAATGGTTTTGCGCATGTTAGCAACTTGACAGGTGGTATTCATGCTTGGGCTCAGCAAGTCGATGGAACAATGCCAACCTATTAAAAAAATATTTGCTATTGTTGGAGAATAAGTTACGGCAACATCATTAGCCATTCAAGACTTGCTGCATAAATTTGTATCAAGCGCGAGATTAGCGCATAGGAACAATTAATAATGGAATTAGATTGAGTGACTGGGTGACGGTTGCGCGAGTCGGTGAACTCGCGCCAGGCGAGTGGCGAGTCGTAGATTTGGATGGCGCGCAGGCGGTGGTATTCAATCTCGAAGGCCAATATTATGCCATTGAGGACGTCTGCACTCATGATTCTGGTCGGCTCACTGGTGGCACGGTCGAAGGCGACCAGATCATTTGCCCTCGTCACGGCGCACGTTTCAGCATCCGCACTGGCGAGGCATTGACTGCTCCTGCTTACGAACCGACCGCTACCTTTCCCGTACGCATCGAAAACGACGAGATTCAAGTACGCGACAATCGCTGGGATTGATTCAAGCCTTATAGGTAACAACATTTTGACAGGAAAAGCACAGATGTCAGAACAACAGTTTACTGAGCAGGACTGGCGTCGGCTTCTGGTGAGTTTGGGGGAGGATCCCAATAGAGCCGGCCTGGTTGAAACACCGTCCCGCCTTGTTACTGCCTGGAAGCACTGGACTTCCGGATATACCCAAGATCCGGCTGAACTTCTAAAGGTATTTGAAGATGGAGCTGAGGAATACAACGAACTCATCGTGATACGAGGCATTCCTGTTTATAGTCATTGTGAGCATCATCTGGCGCCTTTCTTTGGCAAAGCCACGATCGGCTATGTTCCTAACGGAAAAATAGTGGGTTTATCTAAGCTGACGCGCTTGGTCAATTGTTTTTCCAGGCGATTACAAGTACAAGAACGGCTCACCATTCAAATTGCCAACGCCTTGATGACACATCTGGAACCGAAAGCAGCCGGCGTGGTGATTCGCTGTCGGCACATGTGCATGGAAAGCCGCGGCATTAGCACCCAGGGAGAAGAAACCGTCACGTCAGCCATGCTCGGTGAACTTCAGCCCAATCTGGCATTGCGTACAGAATTTCTTGCTTTAGCGCGTGAGGCATAATTTGAATTCAAAATTAAAATGAGTCTGCATCTCCCAATTTACCTGGACTATTCAGCCACCACGCCAGTTGATCCACGTGTTGCTGAAGTAATGATTCCCTATTTAACAGAGAAGTTCGGCAACCCGGCAAGCCCTCATACCTATGGTCAGGTGGCGGAAGAGGCAGTGGAACGCGCGCGCGAACAGGTGGCGGCACTGGTGAACGCCGAACCTAAAGAAATCATCTGGACTTCGGGTGCGACCGAATCCAACAATCTGGCGCTGAAGGGCGCGGCACAGTTTTATCAGAATAAGGGCAAGCACATTGTCACGATGAAAATCGAGCATAAGGCGATACTCGATACGGTGGGTGAATTGGAGCGGCAGGGGTTTTCCGCAACGTACCTTGATTCCGAACCGAATGGTTTACTCGATCTGGATAAATTAAAGGCATCATTGCGTCCTGATACCATTATCGTTTCGGTAATGTATGTCAACAACGAAATTGGTGTGATTCAGGACATTGCAGCAATCGGTGAAATATGCCGTGAGCGCGGCATTCTGTTCCATGTTGATGCGGCGCAGGCCACCGGAAAAATAGTGATCGACCTGCT
>JBKJQT010000012.1:0-4631 GCA_046593855.1 Candidatus Nitrotoga sp.
CTGATCAGGAAATCTACAACATGATTTTTGAGGCCGGTTTTTCTACTGCGGAAGCCGTTACCAGTCTCTCAGGACGCGGCGTGGGCATGGACGTAGTTAAGCGCAATATCACCGCACTTCGGGGCACGGTGGATTTAGATAGCGAGGTGGGTAAAGGCACCACAGTGCGTATTCGCTTGCCGCTTACCCTCGCGATTATCGACGGCTTTCTGGTCGGGGTAGGAAAGTCCAGCTACATAGTGCCGCTGGACATGGTGCAGGAATGCATTGAACTTTCCGAAAAAGACCGTCAGTCGACACGGGAGCGCAGTTATCTCAATCTGCGCGGCGAGGTATTGCCTTTTGTAATGCTACGCGATCATTTTGAAGTAGAGGGTAGTGGTGGCTCGCGGCGCGAGAATGTGGTCGTGGTGACTTGTGCAGGCCAAAAAGCAGGGCTGGTGGTAGACGAGTTAATGGGTGAATTTCAGACCGTGATTAAACCACTGGGCAAGATTTTCAGCACCCTGCGCGGCATCAGTGGCTCCACCATACTCGGTAGCGGCGAAGTGGCGCTGATTTTGGATGTGCCATCGTTGGTTCAACAGGCCGTTAATCGGGAATCTCAGCATGTTTCAACCAGGCAACTTACTCATTAATTATCGTGTCACTAAATTTTACTTTCAATAATTACGTGGAGAATAAATGATGTTTAAAAATATGAAAATAGGTATGCGTTTGGGATCAGGTTTTGGCCTGGTGGTGCTTTTGCTGGTAATCATCTCGGCATTAGCTGTTACGCGCCTTTCGCAGCAAAACGATATGCTGAATCTTGTCGTTAATGATAGATATATGAAAATGGGTATCGTGACGGATATCAAGAGCGAAACTACTGCCATTGCTATCGGGTTAAGAAACATGATGCTCACTGATAGTCGCGATGACATGAAGAAACAAGAAGGAAAAATTATTGAATCGAAAAATAAAATTGCAGAAAACGTAGATAAATTACAAAAGATAATTATCTTGCCTAAAGGTAAGGAGATGCTACAGCAAGTTTTGGATGCCCGAACCAAATATGTTGATTCCTATAAGTTATTAATAAGTATTATTAATGAAGGGAAAAATGATGAAGCGCGGGTATATTTGACGAATATATTGCGACCCATCCTGGGCGCTTATCAAGCTAGTTTGAATAAGTTTTACGATTTTCAGAATGAAATGGTAGTTACAGCCGTCAAGGAAGCCGGCGAAAGTTACAACACTGCACGTAACACGATGCTAGCATTGGTAGCGATTGCCTTGGCATTGGCAGCAGGCATCGCCTTCTGGGTTACACGCAGCATAACCGGGCCACTTAATGTAGCCTTAAACGTGTCAAACCGCTTGGCCGAAGGAGATCTGACTACAAAAATAGAGGTGACCTCAAAAGATGAAACGGGTCTGCTACTCGCAGCCATGCAAAACATGGTGGGTAAATTGTCACAGGTTGTTACCGAAGTACGTGGTGCGTCAGACAGCCTTTCCAGTGCTTCTGAAGAAGTAAGTGCGACTGCTCAATCCATAAGCCAGGCTACTAGCGAACAAGCAGCCAGTGTGGAAGAAACCAGTGCATCGGTCGAACAGATGAGTGCTTCCATCAATCAAAATACCGAAAATGCAAAAGTTACCGACGGTATGGCCAGCAAAGCTGCCAAGGAAGCTACCGAAGGGGGCGAGTCCGTGCAGCAGACAGTGTCTGCCATGAAGGACATCGCCAAAAAAATCGGCATTATTGATGACATTGCTTATCAGACTAATTTGTTGGCGCTTAATGCCGCCATCGAAGCAGCACGTGCCGGTGAGCATGGCAAGGGTTTTGCAGTGGTGGCGGCGGAGGTACGCAAACTGGCAGAACGCAGCCAAGTGGCGGCGCAGGAAATCGGCGAGTTGGCATCCAGCAGCGTGCAGATGGCGGAAAAGGCTGGCAAGCTGTTGGATGAAATGGTTCCTTCCATCAACAAGACTTCTGACTTGGTACAAGAGATCAGCGCTGCATCGGAAGAACAATCTTCAGGTGTGAGTCAAATCAATACCGCCATGAATCAATTGAGCCAGATCACCCAGCAAAACGCATCTGCATCCGAAGAGCTGGCTGCTACCGCAGAAGAAATGAGCGGACAGGCGGAGCAGCTGCAACAGACGATGGAGTTCTTTAAAGTCGGAACGAATGTCAGCGACAGCCAACACAAGCCTGTCACGAGCAGGGTGGCGGCAGACAGTAGCAAAGTTGCGCGCCCGACCAAGGTAAAGGCTGGTATGCGCGCCCTCGCTGGCATCCCAAATGAAGCTGAATTTGCCCGATTTTAATAGGAGACGGCCATGGGCGCACTCGTTAAAAAAGAAATTCATGCGGCCATTTCGCAGCAGGAAGAGGGGCAATATCTAACCTTCCTGATCGGAGGTGAAATGTTTGCCATCAGTATCCTCGGCATCAAGGAAATAATTGAATACGGCAGCCTCACTACCGTTCCCATGATGCCGAATTTCATTCGTGGGGTGATTAACTTGCGGGGTGCAGTTGTGCCGGTGGTGGATCTGTCGGCGCGTTTCGGCCGCACGGCATCCGAAGTCACGCGGCGCAGTTGTATCGTGATCCTGGAAGTGGAAGCGAGCGGGGAGAAGCAGGACGTGGGCGTGGTGGTGGACTCGGTCTCCGAAGTGCTGGCCATTGCCGCCAGCGAGATCGAACCGCCTCCCTCTTTTGGCGCAAAGATCCGCACCGATTTCATCAGCGGCATGGGCAAGGTCAGCGGCAATTTTGTCATCATCCTCAAAGCCGACCGCGTGCTCTCGGTTGATGAGATGGCCATGCTGACACAGACGGCCGGCAGTGTAGAGAGCGTTGACACTTGAGTTAAGTGCATAGTTCTAATATATTTTTTATGTATTCAGAGAGAAGGAGAATAGAACATGTTTAAATTAGCCAATTTGTCCACAAAAGCACGGTTAGGCCTGATGCTGCTGCCAGCACTTCTTGGTTTGATATTTTTTTCATTTGTCGGTGTTTTCGACAAATATAAAACATTAACGAACATGAACAACCTGCATCAACTGATGATCGTTGTTGAAAAGGTTAGTTCTTTGACGCATGAAGTGCAGGTGGAGCGCGGATTGTCAGCAGGGTTCCTTATCTCTAAGGGTCAGAAAAACTCCAGCGAACTGCCCACGCAGCGCCAGCTGACAGACAAGCGCGCCAGCGAACTGAACGCCTTCCTCAGTAGCTTTGACTCCTCCAAATTTGGTTCCCTTCAGGCATCTCTTGATGCAGCGACGGTCGAATTAAGTAAGCTGGAAGCTATACGCGGATCAATCACTAGTTTAAGTGTACAGCCGAAAGATAGTTCTGCCTATTATTCGAAACTGGCTGGAACACTAGTCAATGTAGTACCGCAGGTCGCAATAAACAGCACGGATGCCAGCCTTACCGCGCAAGCAACCGCTTATTTCAATTACGCCTGGGCCAAGGAGCAAACCGGCCGTCAGCGCGCGCTGATGAACGCGGTGTTTGGGGCAGACCGTTTTGAGCCTGATTCGTATCAGCGATTCCTGAGCATACGTACCGCACGTGAAGACTATGTCTCTGGGTTTCTGACATTTGCTACGGATGAAATGAAGTCTTTTAATAAAGACTTGGAAATCACCCCGCATGCACGTGACGTGGAAAGCATGAAAAATATTGCACTGGAAAAAGGGCTCGGCGGGGCGTTGGGCGGGGTTGATGCAGGCGCATGGTCTAAGGCCATTACCAATAAGATAAATGACATGAAAGCAGTTGAAGACAAGATGGCAGCCCATTTGCTGACGCAGGCTACAGCCTTGGAAAGTAATGCCAAGACAGCACTGGTAACCTACGTGGTGATACTTGCTTTTGCTTTAGGCTTGGCTTTATTCTTTGCCATAATTGTCAGCCGCAATCTGTTGAAACAACTGGGTGGAGAACCGGAATATGCAGCAAGTGTCGTTGGGAAAATAGCAAACGGTGATCTGACCGTACAGGTTTCTGTAAAAGAGGGCGACACTTCCAGCTTGTTGAGCGCCATTAAAAATATGGCTGAAAAATTGGCGCAAATCGTTGGTGATGTGCGCACTGCAACTGATGGCATCGCTAATGCATCCAATCAGGTATCTACTACTGCCCAGTCCATGAGCCAGGCCACCAGCGAGCAGGCCGCCAGTGTGGAAGAAACCAGTGCATCAGTCGAGCAGATGAGTGCTTCTATCAATCAAAACACCGAAAATGCCAAGGTTACCGACGGTATGGCCAGCAAAGCTGCCAAGGAGGCAGCTGAAGGGGGCGAGTCAGTGCAACAGACCGTGTCAGCCATGAAGGACATCGCCAAAAAAATCGGCATCATTGATGACATCGCCTATCAGACCAATTTGCTGGCGCTTAATGCCGCCATTGAAGCCGCACGCGCGGGCGAGCATGGTAAAGGCTTTGCCGTAGTGGCGGCAGAGGTACGCAAGTTGGCAGAACGCAGCCAGGTGGCGGCGCAGGAAATCGGCGAGCTGGCCGCCAGTAGCGTGCAAATGGCGGAAAAAGCCGGCAAGCTGTTGGACGAAATGGTGCCTTCCATTAACAAGACCTCTGACCTGGTACAAGAGATCAG
>JBKJQT010000120.1:0-8142 GCA_046593855.1 Candidatus Nitrotoga sp.
CCGCTGGGCGCGGCATTATTCATTCTGAAATTCCCGAGCAAAAAGACGGCGTGATGGAAGGTTTTCAGCTATGGCTTAACCTGCCCGCGAAGCGCAAGATGGCCGAGCCGTGGTATCGCGATATTTCAAGCCAGGAGATTCCAGAATACGTAACCGCAGAGAACGCTACCGTGCGTGTCATTGCCGGAAAGAGCAACGGTGTGACAGGTGCTGTTACACGTGAAGCGACAGAACCCATGTATTTGGACATTCACTTGCCTGCGGGTGCTTCGTTCTCAACGGCATTACCTGCTACGCATAACGCGTTCATCTATGTCTATCGCGGTACAGTGAAAGTGGGTGATACGCGGGTGGAATCTCATCGTATGGGTATTTTGAGCAACATACCGCAAGCCGATGGCGTGATGTTTACAGCGACGGACGATACGCGTCTGATTCTGATCGCCGGCAGGCCGCTCAACGAACCTATCGTGCAGTATGGGCCGTTCGTGATGAATACGCAGGAAGAGATTAATCAGGCGATGGATGATTTTAGGAATGGGCGCTTTATCTGAATCAAATAATTTTCAAATCAATAAGGGGCATGACATGACTACCAACAATATTTTCAGGCAGATCAATGGCAATATCGTGAGATTAGTATCAATACCCGCTATCAGCGCATCGCGTGCTCTCGCCGCCAGATTTTTAGCGTCGGCAATATTTATTAGTGCAGGATTCAGTAAACTGGGCGCGGGTTATGCGGGAGCGCAAGCCTATATGGCATCTGTCGGGCTCCCCGGTGAGCTTCTTCCCTTGGTGATCGGGCTGGAAATGGGAGGTGGACTAGCGTTGTTGCTTGGTTTTCAGACTCGCTTGGCGGCGTTTGCGCTGTCAATTTTCTGTATCGTTTCCGGTGTGTTGTTTCACTCTGGCGCAGACCCGATGCAACAGATCATGTTTATGAAAAATCTTGCTATGGCAGGCGGATTACTGGCATTTACCTTATTTGGTGGAGGTCGTATAAGTCTGGATGGGGAAACACAGGCCCGAGCTTTTTAATATTATTTGTTATATAGTTTTTGTTGTGTTTATAAATCATCAAGTGCATTTTAAGGCGGGGGTTAACTCCGAAACTTTAAGTTATGACAAAACAATTCACTCTCGGTACCCCGCTTAGCCCTTCTGCTACCAAAGTTATGCTGTTGGGCAGCGGTGAACTTGGTAAGGAAGTTATCATCGCATTGCAACGCTTGGGTGTGGAGACCATCGCTGTGGATCGTTATCCCAATGCACCGGGACATCAGGTGGCGCATCGAGCATATGTTATTAACATGACGGATGCTGCGGCATTGCGTGATCTGGTCGAGCGCGAACAGCCGCACCTTATCGTGCCGGAGATCGAAGCGATTGCCACCGACATGTTGGTCGAGATTGAGCGGGAGGGATTGGCGCGGGTCATTCCCACCGCACGCGCCGCTCAACTCACCATGCACCGTGAGGGAATTCGCCGCCTTGCGGCAGAAACACTGGGGCTGCCCACTTCTCCTTATGCCTTTGCTAACAGTTTGGAAGAATTATGTGTGGCGATTGATGACGGCATTGGCTATCCCTGCATGGTGAAACCGGTGATGTCCTCCTCCGGCAAGGGGCAGTCTAAAATCGACAGCGCGGCGGAGGTGGAACAGGCTTGGAATTATGCCGCTAGCGGCAGCCGGGTGAATCAGGGGCGGGTAATCGTCGAGGGTTTTATTAATTTCGAATATGAAATTACCCAGCTCACCGTGCGTGCGATGGGCAGTGATGGCGAAGTCGAAACGCATTTCTGCGAACCGATCGGGCATGTCCAAATTCAGGGTGACTATGTTGAAAGCTGGCAGCCGCAGGCTATGTCTGTGCTGGCTTTGAAGCGTACACGTGATATCTCCAGGAAAGTTACGGACAATCTCGGGGGCTTAGGCATCTTCGGTGTCGAGCTATTCGTCAATGGCGATGATGTGTGGTTCAGTGAAGTCAGTCCGCGTCCGCACGATACGGGCATGGTTACGATGTGTAGTCAGGTTCAGAATGAATTTGAACTGCATGCGCGTGCCATACTCGGTCTGCCCGTGAATACCGCTTTGCGCACAACGGGGGCGAGTGCGGTGATTTATGGGCAACTGGAAGAATCGGCTATTGCTTTTACTGGCATTGATGAAGCATTACGGGTCCCGCAAAGTGATTTGCGCCTGTTTGGAAAACCGGAATCGTTTTCTAAACGACGTATGGGCGTGGCGTTGGCAAATGGAGTCGATACCGACGAAGCGAGGATACGTGCCAAGCTAGCCGCCAGTAAAGTGGTGCCAGTCAAGGTTTAAGGCTACGCTGAACAAGCCCTGCATTTCCAAGATCCCCATTACGAAATATGCGTGATTGTGCAACAAGGCAAGTTAAGCCCACTTTAGTTTTGCCCTTTCGGGCTGCTCCTTGGGCTTTTCGCCCGCCATTTGCCCGCTACGGACGTACCTGTGCCATCAATCGATTTCGAGACATGTAAATAATCGCCAATGCCAGGGCAATAAATGCGCGACCGGCATTCTTGGCTAAGCCTCAGTAGAGTACTTTGGTAAAACCTCACAGTCGTTTAATCACTGCAAATACGTGTTCGACAAGCGCTTATCTTTGTTGCGGTTCTAGCGGCGCTGGACCTCATCGACCTCGCAGCCAGCCTTACGGTTGCAACAGTTGGTGAAATCGCGGGTCTTGGGCACTTTGCTGTGGATCAAATCCTTTTGACTGGCATAGGCGCTATCACCATAAACGCGCAGCTCCTGACCATCTACCATCACGGAGCGTCTTACTTTCGCGTATGGGCCCACGTCTCTGTATTGCGTTCTACCCTCCCATATCCATCGGTGGATCTAAGAATAAGGAATTAGGACTGGACTCTTATTACGCTGCCATTTGGCTCCTGATTCTTGGTTGCAATACTCATTTGGTCGTCAAAATCAACGAGGGTTTCGACATTGAGCATCTTCTTGTCCAGCGAGGACAGTTTTCATTCGCCACTGGATCAAGGTCGTAGGCGCAGTACCTCCTTCTTCCCATTTTTGGTTTATCTACTAAACCTACTAAAGTTAGCAGTTACGACATTTCATTTTTTCTAAGATACTTTCGGCATCGACAATTGCGTACGAGTTAATTGAGTCGATGACTTAGGAGATGGCAATGAAGACTTGGATTCGTAGGATGAGTGGAATGAATTTACGCAAGTTAATCTTTGGTACGGTGATAACTCTCGCGGCTACGGTAGCGTTTGCAGGCTCTGTAACCTATACCTATGACAGCTTAGGTCGGCTCAGCAATGTCACTTACAGCAATGGTGTGGTGATTACCTATAGTTATGACGCCGCCGGCAATCGCACCAGCTTCGTGGTAATAGGCGCCCCATCTTGATTAATCCGAACTGGATTCGATTCGTCCAAGTAATCGGTTCAAGAATGCGCGACCGCAAGGAAGTGCAAAGGAAAGTTTAAGTATGTCATACGGCAGTACTGAAAAAGTGCAGTACTCGCCATTCAGGAGATGGGAAATGATTCGATTTAAATTGAGCCGCTTTGGGATGTTGGTTGCCATAATGTTTGCAGCCAACGCTCATGCAGATGGAAACGTCACATTTGGAATTGTTCCTGCAGTGGCTAATGGGCAGGCTTCAATCAAGCCTAATCAAAATGTAAGCCCAGGAACCCCCGCCGGTGCTGAACAATTACCGGGTGTTACGCGTGCGATTATGCCACCCGTTATGCCGGAAGAATCTGAGAAGGCCATTTGGTCGCGCGTACCCTCCGCCAAACTCAATCAAGGGATACCCAAGTTGGCACCGGGAAAAAAGCTTCTCGTGCAAAAATCCTCAAGGATTTCAGGGGATACTGCACCTTCCGGGCCGGCTTCCATCCCAGAGTTAGCGCGGGCACTACGCAATAATCCTGATCTTATCTACGAATACGTACGCAATAACATTGAATATATTCCCACCTGGGGCATCCAAAAGGGTGAGTTTGGTACCCTCTTGGACAATCAGGGGACAGCGTTTGACCAAGCGGCATTGATGATTGCATTGCTGCGGCAATCTGGCTACACAGCCAGTTATGTCAAGGGACGTATTAATTTGACGGCCGCGCAGATTAATGATTGGTATGGCATTGATACCGCCAACGTATGTGCAGTGCTTAATTTGTTAGGTAATGCACAAATACCCGTATCCGGGGTAACAGCGGCTGCATCAGTTAGCTGTCCTGGATCCACTGTTGTGGCGCTAGTCAGTCTCAAAGTTGATCACGTATGGGTAAAAGTCAATATTGCTGGTACGAACTACTACTTCGATCCTAGCAATAAGTCCCATAATATAAGATCAGGTATTAATCTTGCGACAGCTACGGGCTATAACGCGGCGAACTATTTGAGTACGGCAACAGCGGGAGCCATCATCACCTCGGATTATGTCCAAGGAATCAACCGCACCAATATTCGAAACAACCTCACTGCCTATGCAAACAATTTAGCTAGTTACTTGCGGACTAACCTGCCGGCAGGAGTTCTTGACGATGTAGTGGGAGGTAGGAGCATCATTCCCAGTATCGGGGCCAATTTGCGACAAGCAAGCTTACCTTATCAGGATACCTCGGTTGCACTAACTGAGTGGACAGCAGATGTGCCAGCCAATTACAAACCAAGCCTGCGGATCCGGTATCAAGGGATCGATGCTACTTATAGCTCGGATGCGATCTACGGTAAACGTCTGACCATTACTTATAATGGCTCGAATCAGCCTGTGCTATCGCTTGAGGGAACGGTCATCGCTATTGGATCGCCTGTGACGTTAGGATCTTATGGAGTGGTTACCTTTACTGTGACTCATGGGGCCTATACTTCAACGTTTGCCAATCAAGCCTTTACTCAACAAATTAAAGCGGGCGGTACTTTCTTGATCGGCAATGGTTGGGGAGCGGCAGGGCGAGGTGTGATCGAAAAGCATCGTGCTAATCTTGATCAGGCTAAGGCAGGAGGAAATCCTGCCGCTTCCGAATCGGTAATGGGATCGACATTAGCGATCCTATCGTCAAGCTGGATCGCGCAGGTGAATCATTCCGACTATATTACTGACCGACTGGCTCGCACCAGTACACTATTCCACCATCAAATCGGGATCGCCGGTTACAATACTGCTGCATATGTTGACTTGCCCGGCAACATGGTGAGCGTTGTCAGTCAAGACGCTAACCAGGATAAAGAGACTGCAGCATTCTTCAGTAATGGGATGCACTCCAGCATCTTTGAATCTACCGCAGTTCAGCAAACGACAGGAGGGAGCGCAGTCTCCACCGTCAAGCTGATTGACATGGCTGTGGTTAATAACGACCGAATTTACGATGCAAGACTTGCTAACTATGCAACAGTAGTCCAACCTAATCTGGTGGGATGCGCGTCATCGCTAGCGGCCTTTCAAGCCGCTGTGAATGCGGGCAGACGCCTGATATTGCCGGCACGTTGTAATCTCGCGGAGGGAACATGGACCGGGACTGGTTATTTCGATATCTTGGTTAATTCAAGTGGCTCAAGTTTGGGCGCCATCATTAGTGGAGGAATGGCCGGCGGTTTTGCAACGAGTCCATTGCCTCCGGTTGATACAACAAACGCGGCACTATTGAACTCGATTAGTCCAATTATTGCTACTACATCCACTGGATTTCACTATGGTGATCCAATTGACATGACGAAAGGGCACTATTTATACACGCATGACGACATGACAGTGGGTGTTGGCGAATTCCCCCAAAGTCTCAACTTCAAGAAATTTTATACCTCTGCAAATCTCACAAAGTCTGGGTCATTAGGAAAAGGCTGGACGCACAACTTGTCGCCCAGTTTAACGGTAGGGTCTGATGGTTTTGAGGGAATGGGAGAAGATTCCGCGCTTGATGCAGTGAGTGCAGTTGTTGAAAAAATGGTATCCCTGGACGTGTTGCTGGACAACACCAAACCTAAGACCAACATGGTCGTAGCTACCTTGGGTCAACGCTGGTTTGGCGAGCAGATTGTCAATAACACCGTTATCGTTCAGCAAGGGTTTAATGGCGAAGTGTTTGTCAAGCTTACAGACGGTACCTACAACGCGCCACCCGGTAATGCTGCCAAGCTGATCAAAAATGCCGACAGCACGTATTCCTACGAGACAGTGAACAAAACGAAGCTGAACTTTAACGCTGCGGGCAAGATTGCCAACTATATGCATCCAAGTGGTATTCAGGCCAACTTCATATATGCATGGACTGGAGACTTATATCAAGTCACCAATAGCTTGGGTAGAAGCCTGACATTGACCATGACATCCGGGCGTGTGAGTGCGGTATCTGACGGTGCACGTAGTATTAGTTACGGATACGATGTTAATGGCAATCTGACGAGATCGACCAACGCCCTAGGTCAGAATACGACGTTTCAATACGATCTGCCAGGGCGCATGACCAAAATATTTTATCCAAGCAATCCGAGTATCGCCTTTGCCACGAATGTCTATGATAGTTTAGGGCGGGTGCAAACTCAAACCAATGCCAACGGCAAGCTCTATACCTACTACTTTGCTGGGTCACGATCTGAAGAAGTGGGGCCTTATGGTCAGAGCCGGGTGTCCTACGTAGACTCTTTGGGAAAAGTGCTAAGATCAATCGATCCCCTCGGAAAGATCGTTTACAACCAGTATGATGGTCAGTCACGTTTGCAATATTCGCAAAAGCCAGGGGGTATTAACCATTTATACACATATGATGATGCACCATGCGCCGCACAAAATCGTTGCACGCACAATATCAGTAGGATATACGAAATGCCGAGCATGTTTTTCAAGGGACTCGGGCTCAACACAATATTTACCTATGAAAGTGCCTTTAACAAAGTTGCCAGCGTTACAGATCCTAATCTTCAGGTAACAAATTTTACCTACACCGCGCAAGGTAACCCGCTAACAGTTACGGCACCGGTGGATGCCCTGGGTGTGCAACCTGCCACCACGTATGGCTATAGCGGCTATAGTGCCAGCGGTTTCCCGGTGTTCTACCTGCAGACCTCGGTGATGAATAAAATATCGTCTTCAAGCTCTGTGCTCACTTCCTACGCCTACAATGCAGCCAATAGATATGTGCCGCAAACGATGACGGTTGACTCGGGTTCCGGCACCTTAAATCTCACAACTACTTTCAGCTACGACTATGTTGGAAATTTAACATTGGTAAATGGGCCGCGCACCGATGTGATCGACACCGTCAGCAGCAGTTATGATGCCGAACGTCGTCTCACCCAAAGCACCAATGCTTTAGGCAAGATCAGCCGGCAAGCCTACGATGCAGATGGTCGTTTGACACGTGCCGCCGCCCAGATTGGCAGCCAATGGCTGGTCTCCTGCCGAAGTTACACGCCCAGCGGCAAGCTCCTCAAAACCTGGGGCCCGGCCCAGACCATAGCTGACACCAGCTGCCCTGCTGCGGCAGCACCCGTTGCTGTGACCGACTACGTCTATGATGATTTAGATCGCTTGATTCGCGGTGTAGAAAATCTCACCGTTGCCGAAGGTGGAAACCGGATCACCGACACAGTCTACAATCTGGATGACACAGTTCAAATGATCAATCGCGCAGTAGGTAGTGCAGTCGCACAAACGTATGCGGCATACACCTACACCGCCAGCGGCTTGGTAGCGAGTGTCAAGGATGCCAAAAGCAACCTGACGACCTACAAATACAATGGCAATGATCGCAGAGCAGAGGTGCTGTTTCCCGACAAAGTGAATACCAATACATCATCCACCACCGATTTCGAGCGGTACTCCTACGACGCCAATGGTAATGTCACCAGCCTCAGAAAGCGTGATGGCCAAACCATCACACTAGGCTATGACAACCTGAATCGACTCATCAGTCGCAATTATCTGAACTCCGCTCTCAACATTAGCTTCGCCTATGACCTGCTGTCGCGTCGTACCACAGCTCGTTATATCGACGGCAGCTATGACATCAACTATGTATACGACAACGCAGGACGTCAAACCAGTACCACCGCAGCGGGCAGAACGCTCACTTATCAATATGACGCAGCCGGCAACCGCACACGCACGACCTGGGCAGAAGCCAC
>JBKJQT010000101.1:0-3369 GCA_046593855.1 Candidatus Nitrotoga sp.
GATAACAGAACATTCGATGTGATTGAAGGGCAGCAGCGTTTGACGACCCTCATGCTGATTACTTTAGCGGCGCTCAAGAATTTAGCGCGATTGATCGCAGAGAAAATTAATCCGGAAAATAATCAGCAACGACTGGATCAAATTCGTCAAACCTACATTACTTATCTTGATCCTGTAACCTTGGTGTCGCGAAGCAAGCTCACGCTCAATCGTAATAACGATGTTTATTTTCAAAATTACTTGATCCCGCTGGATCATTTATTTCAAAGTGGTTGTAGAGAATCTGAACGCAGACTGTGCAAAGCATTTGAATGGTTTGCGATGAAAATGAGTGAATATACAAAAATTGCTGGCGGGGATGAGGGAGTAACGTTGGCCAGTCTAGTAGAGTCAATCAGTGACAGGCTATTCTTTACTGTTATTAGTGTGACTGATGAGCTTAATGGATATAAAGTATTTGAAACGCTCAATGCACGCGGCATACCTTTATCTTCAACGGATTTGCTGAAAAACCATCTCTTTTCTGTGCTGTATGGTGATAAGGATCATCTTCATGAAATGAAGGCGTTGGAAGATCGTTGGGAAGCAATGGTAGTCCGCCTGGGTAGCGAGAATTTTCCCGACTTTTTGCTGGTGTATTGGATTAATCGCTATACCTTTGTCAGACAGTCCGAACTTTTCAGAACCATACGTTCCAGTGTTACAAGCCGTGAGAAAGTTTTCAAGCTATTACAGGGTATGGAAGAGGATATTAATAGCTATCTGGCACTTACCAAGGTGGAATCATCGCAATGTTCTGTTGATATAAAGGAGTATGTTCGGGACTTGCATATGCTCAGAGTGCGCCAGCCTTTGCCATTGCTTGTAGCAGCTCATCGAATGCTATCTGTTGATGACTTTGAGCGTGTACTACGTAATTGTATAGCGATTTCGTTTCGTTACATTGTAATTGGCGGCCAGCCGACAAATATACGGGAGAGTATTTATTATTCAGTGGCACAAAAAATTTCGAGTGGTGACATCAGAACTGCGGCATCTGCATTGGAGGCTATGCAATTGATTTATCCTAGTGATGATGAATTTCGTAGCGCATTTTCTGATAAAAAAATTAGTGCTACTACGTCCCGCTGTGTCAGTTGGAAAAACAGGTACCAGGAAATGGTTACAATTTTGAAAGTGCTAGCCTTAACATAAATAATTCTTTGTCATAAAATCAAACAATTATAATTTTACGACTCTGTCGGGCTGCCATAGCACTGGAACTCGATCAATCTTATCGAAGTGGCTTTAGCCGCCGTAGTTTCCGCCTTTGTGTGAAAAGCTTTGCAGTCATATGCGAGACAAATATCTGGTGCACGGCCAGTGACTGAAGCCTTCAATATAATTCAGCAAAAAATTAAAGCGTGCCAGCGTAGCTATAAACGAGGGCGCGTTCAAAAATAGGCGGTGAATTTGTAATTATTTTGAGGTGGGCGGTTTGGCAAGTGCGAAGATGGCGTAGGCAGATTATTCGAAGCGATTAGCAGAGGAATAAAACCATGAAGTTCAAAATTTACCGGTATAACCCAGAAACCGATGAGCAGCCTTATATGCGCAATTACGAGCTGGACATAGAAGCGGGCGATATGATGTTGCTGGATGCGCTGCTTCTTATTAGGGAGCAAGACGACAGTCTTAGCTTGCGTAAATCTTGTCGTGAAGGAGTGTGCGGCTCCGATGCCATGAATATAAATGGGCGCAATGGCTTAGCTTGTATTACGCAGCTGTCCAGTTTGAGGCAACCAATTGAATTACGCCCGTTGCCCGGTTTGCCAGTCATACGTGATCTGATCGTGGACATGACGCAGTTTTTCAAGCAGTACAATTCGATCAAGCCTTATTTGGTGAATAATGATCCGCCACCGGAAACCGAGCGCTTACAGTCGCCGGTGCAGCGGGCCGAGTTGGATGGTTTGTATGAATGTATCCTGTGTGCCTGTTGCACGACTGCTTGCCCATCATTTTGGTGGAATCCGGATAAGTTTGTAGGTCCTGCTGGTTTACTGCAAGCCTATCGATTTATCGTCGATAGCCGTGATCAGGCAACGAGCGAGCGACTGGATAATCTGGAAGATCCGTACCGACTGTTTCGATGCCACACTATCATGAACTGTGTGGATGTATGCCCCAAAGGTTTGAATCCCACGGCTGCCATAGGAAAAATAAAATCTCTGATGGTGAAGCGTACGGTATGAAAGAACTGGAACGCGTGCGCTGGCGCTGTCGACGAGGCATGTTGGAACTGGACATCGTGCTGGATCGATTCATCGAGCAGCATTATGCAAGTTTGAATAAGGCGCAGCAGGCTACGTTGGAAAGGTTGCTGGATATGCCCGACCCGACACTCTGGGATATGATTGCTAACGCGGGGGTTTCGCCGCTGCAAAGTGAACGGTGTGGGGTGCTAGAATTGCTTCAGGCAGTCTGAATTTCAGGCAGTGTGATTGGCTGCAATATTAAAGATGTAAAAATGGGAGGCGTAATGAAAGCAAATCGTGTTGCAACGCTGACGCTGGATGATGGGCGTAGTATCGAGCTGCCGATACTGTCTGGCACGCTGGGTCCTGATGTAATCGATATCCGTGGACTGGGTAAACTAGGCATGTTTACTTACGATCCGGCCTTCGTTTCCACCGCCAGTTGCTCCTCCAGTATCACTTTTATTGATGGCGATGCCGGGTTGCTGTATTACCGCGGCTATCCCATCGAACAGCTGGCGGAAAAGTCGGACTTTCTCGAAGTGTGCTACTTGCTGCTGCACGGTGAGTTACCGAATGCAATACAGAAAAGCGAGTTCAAGGGAAAGGTTATGCAGCACACCATGGTGCATGATCAGCTTGCCCGTTTTTTTAACGGCTTCCGCCGTGACGCTCACCCGATGGCGGTAATGGTTGGAGTGGTGGGTGCACTATCGGCTTTTTATCATGATTCGCTTGATATTAATAACCCGGAACATCGCGAAATCTCGGCGTTACGCCTGCTAGCCAAGGTGCCGACCATCGCCGCAATGACCTATAAGTACTACACCGGCTTTCCGTTCATGTTCCCGAAGAATGAATTCAGCTACGTGGAAAACTTCATGTATATGATGTTCGCAACTCCGGCAGAGGACTATGTGCCGAACCAGAAGCTGGTGCGTGCACTGGAGCGTATTTTGATTCTGCACGCTGATCACGAACAGAACGCCTCGACTTCGACCGTACGGTTGGCTGGTTCCAGTGGAGCAAATCCATTCGCTTGCGTGTCCTCCGGTATCGCGGCACTGTGGGGGCCAGCTCACGGTGGTGCGAATGAGGCAGTGCTGAAGATGTTGGAAGAGATAGGCGATGT
>JBKJQT010000171.1:0-3191 GCA_046593855.1 Candidatus Nitrotoga sp.
GGTGCATATGCATGGCAATAGCTTTGATGTGACGCGAGAATATTTGACGTACCACGAAGAAAAAAATAGCAAAGCTGCGCACATGGAAAGTGTGTCGCAGCCAAGCGGGATATACCAAATTTGCAAACTTTGGTTGGAAAATGATATGGGTGCGGTAACTACTGTGGTTGAAATGGGAGGAGCGCTGCATCTTTGTGGGGTAGTGCATTCTCCTGATGATCGGCCGCCGGTGATTCTGTTTGGTGTTGCCCGTATTGATGGAACATCGATTTATGGTACTCATTCAAACGAAACTGCGTATCTTCCAAATAGAATTGCTCCTTCGCAATTTGGTTTTTGTGTCCGTCTTTCCAATCTTCAGTTATTACCGGGGAAATATACCCTTCGCGCGCATGCCATGGATCCAGAAGGATTGCGGCTTTTTGATACGGTAAATACTACCGTGCGGATTACCGGACAAAACCGCGATTATGGCTTATGCCGTTTGGAGCATGAGTGGATACCCGCAAGAGCAAATTATATTGCCATGAAGGATAAATGAACTGAAGCGAAGGAGTGGTGATGGTTACTACTGCCAGACATTTAGAAATGGCATGTTTGAGTTGTATCATATCTGCTCTACTTGGCTATTCCTGTTTTGAAATTTATATCTCCGCTCGGTAAAATCCCAGTTAGTAACTTAACGACGGGGTACGAATGCACAGATTTAAGGGTATGCGCTATTTGTAAGCCGGAATTAATCCATTGATGGCGATAAAATGGCCTGACAAGGGGAAATAGGTCCCGTTAGTCACCCCACACGTAATTAATTTGCAACCTTGACAAGGATTAATATGCATCCGAAGCACCTCTACTCCGTTCATTTCGATATCGTGCACGGCTGCCAGTTAAAATGTGTAGGGTGTCCGAACTCGACGCTGGAGCCAGAAATCTATCGTATCTCGGTGGAGGATTTTGCACGCTGTCTTGGTAACATGGATGTCGAGCGCATTCACTCGCTGCGGCTCTTCAATTACGGCGAACCATTATTGCATAAGCAACTTTCTTCTATCGTTGCACAAATTCCTAAGCAGAGTTGGAAAGTGTCTGTCGTCGAAATCAGCACCAACGCTCAAAAAGTATATTGGGACGACTTCGAAGATATGCTTAAGTTAGAGGTTGTCACCAAATTGTTTGTCAGTTGCGATGGTGACGGCACGCCAGAAAGCTACGAGCACTTGCGGCCGCCGTCGAAGTGGGAAAAGTTAATCGAGTTCCTGGAGCGAGCAGCCAGCTTACGCGACCGATGGGCGCCTGGGATGCAACTCTTGACGCGAACCGTCGTCCAATCAGAGGCAGATGCGCGCCGATGGGAATCTGTGTTGCGCCCACGCGGCTGGACTCCGGAGTTCAGACGCTGGATGGCACTACCGCAAGCGCAGGAGAATAAGACTGGACGCGTTCTCACCGTACCGCGTGGTTCTTGTACATTCGTGGCTGATGCAAAAGACTTCGACTCACATCCCTGGTTTGGTGAAATCAATCAGCTGTATGTCGATGCCGATGGCACGGTGGTGGCATGTTGTATGCATCCGCAGGCCGGTATTTTGGGCAACCTCATGACACAGAAATTTAGTGAAATTTTGGTCGGCGAAGCACGTCGTAAATTCAAGCAGCAGCAGACGGATAATCGCGAAGCAATGTCCGTTTGCGGCAGCTGCGACGTCGGTCCGGTCGGCAACGAAGGCCCGTCGTTCTGGAGCCCCATCACCTACTGGAGTGCCAACAAGAGTGAGCTGCCTGAAAAGTGAAGGGGTGAGCACGGGCTCTGATGAATTTAGTGATACGTAAAATATGCGCAAATTGATTGTTCTGGTTAGCGTTGAAAAAATCTGGCCCGATTATTCCGGCTATTCAATACGGATATGCTGAAAGTACTGTGGTAGATGTTCATTGAGAAGCTGGTCAATTTGCCTGGCTCTGGGTTGGTAGATAAAAGGACGCCGCGGATAAATTCGATCATTCATCCACTGAATCGACCAATTACTCGTGGTAACAAGACACTGCTTGGCAAAATCTTCAAGGTCAAAACGTTGCTCCATCTCCAGGCAGCCGGATAAAAAAATATCCACATAGGATTGAACAATGGGATAGCTCCTGTTCGCTGTGGCAATGGTCTCTGGCTTATTGACGTAAATCCAGGCTTGTCCGGGTGATATAGGAATGTCTTGTTTAAGTAGTGAATAATTTTCTGGCTCCACTGCTAATCGACAATAAGAAAACTCACGCTTATCCATGGTGGTGATTTCTGTTACATCAATTAGATAAATTGCGGCATTCAGCGCACCCTCTTTACTCTGCACGACGCCCAAAAAAGTGGTGCTAAAACCAATCCCGCTACCTTTAGTAAACCAGCCACGGCGATACCCGTTGACCTTAACGGGATAAGCAATGTTGGCATTGGGCGTCGTTCGTTTACGCGATTCATCTTGTATCAAGCTGCCATAGCCAATAATGTATTGCACTTGTGCAGGATCAGGTGCAGCATTACAAATCCCGCTATGGTTTGCTGCCAGTTTTTTTAATTCATCATCCGTCATGATCACGGTTTCTTGGGTAGGCTTTCGTATGCCTGCCTCTTGGGGTTGCTGAACGTCATATCCCTGAGATTTATTCACGGGCGTTGCATTTGCGTTGAGTGCCAAGATGAATATTGCTAATGTAAAAAACAGTGCGGAGGAATTTGATTTATTCATAAACTTTAGTTTTTGTTAATTAATTAAATGAGCAAAATTTTGAATCCGTTCATGCCAATATTTGGGAAGAGCGGATATTCCTGGAGTTAATATTTATGTTAGTAACATTCACATCTAAAGCATATCCTGATATAACCATGTTCGGTGAGGCAGCGCTACATTTAATCAAGATGATGGGACACAGTGGAGTAGTGCCCAGCGCTATCATGGCGGAGCATGTCCCTGCAGCACTTTATCGCTTGAAAACTGCTATCCAGTCAGAAAGCAGAGTGCCGCCCCCGGAAACAACTAGCGATGTCAAAGACAAAGAATCGCATGAACAAAGTGTGAGCCTTAAAAATCGGGCTCTGCCTTTGATTGAATTACTCTCTGCCGCAGCAAAAAAAAATTGTGATGTGATGTGGAAAACAATGTAGATGTTTATGGAAGTTTTTCACCCATCAGGGATGTCTGTTT
>JBKJQT010000267.1:0-2904 GCA_046593855.1 Candidatus Nitrotoga sp.
CGCCCATTGTTTGTGACAGAAGCTTGTGCACAATAATTTATTTATTCTTATCTTATGTAAAGATGTTCAGGAGGTTAGTGAAGATGGCTGCGGCGCGTAAGGTACACCCCCCCAAGTTTAATGACATAACTGGAGCGATCCGCGCTTTGGCAATGGATGCGGTTCAGAAAGCAAACTCTGGACATCCTGGCGCTCCCATGGGCATGGCAGAAATCGCCGAAGCACTGTGGATTCACCATCTGCGCCACAACCCGGCTAACCCTAAGTGGGCTGATCGTGACCGTTTCGTGTTTTCCAACGGCCATGGCTCGATGCTGATTTATGCCCTGCTACATTTGACTGGCTACGACTTGCCGATTGAGGAGTTGAAGCGCTTCCGCCAGTTACATTCCCAGACACCAGGTCACCCCGAATATGGCTACACCGCTGGCATCGAAACCACTACTGGCCCACTGGGCCAAGGCATTACCAATGCGGTAGGTTTTGCCCTGGCGGAAAAAATGCTGGCACATGAATTTAATCGGCCCGGCCACGAAATCGTTAACCACCATACTTATGTTTTCCTCGGCGACGGCTGCATGATGGAAGGCATTTCGCACGAATCCTGCGCACTGGCCGGCACTTGGGGATTAGGCAAACTGATTGCCTTCTGGGACGACAACGGCATTTCCATTGATGGACATGTTGAAGCCTGGTTTACCGACGATACTGCCAAACGCTTTGAGTCTTATGGTTGGCATGTAATCGCCAATGTGGAAGGCCATGATCCCGAAGCAATAGATGACGCCATCAAGGCCGCCAAGGAAGTTACCGACAAGCCTACGCTGATTTGCTGCAAGACCATCATCGGGGCGGGTTCTCCGAACAAGGCCGGTACGCATGACGTGCATGGCGCTGCATTGGGCGATGCGGAAATCGCTGCTACGCGCGAATACATAGGCTGGAAATACCCGCCGTTCGAAATCCCAGCACACGTTTATCAAGCGTGGAATGCGCGTACCAAGGGTGAGGGTTTGGAAAAATTGTGGGACAATAAATTTGCAGAATACCGCAAGGCTTTCCCTCAAGAAGCGTCTGAGTTTGAACGGCGCATGAAGGGTGATTTGCCAGCAGACTGGACACAGCATGCTGCGGACTTGATCGCCAAGACCAATGAAAAGGCGGAAACCATTGCTTCGCGCAAGGCATCGCAGAATGCGATTAACGGTCTGGTGCCGGCCCTACCTGAATTTCTTGGCGGTTCGGCGGATCTGACCGGTTCGAACCTGACCAATTGGACGGGTGCCAAGCATGTTCATGGAAAAACGACAGGTAACTACATTAGTTATGGAGTTCGCGAATTCGGCATGTCGGCCATTATGAATGGCGTAGCGTTGCATGGCGGTTTGTTACCATTTGGCGGCACTTTCCTGATGTTCTCAGAATATGCACGCAACGCATTGCGCATGGCTGCGCTGATGAAACAGCGTGTGATTTTCGTGTACACGCATGACTCCATCGGCCTAGGCGAAGACGGGCCAACTCACCAACCCGTGGAACAAACCACTACGCTACGCTATATTCCAAATATGGATGTTTGGCGTCCTTGTGATACGGTGGAATCGACCGTGTCATGGGTTGCAGCTGTTGAGCGCAAAACTGGCCCGAGCAGCCTTATCTTCAGCCGCCAGAATTTGGCATTCCAGAAGCGCAATGAGGATCAAATCGCCAACATCCGCAAGGGTGGTTATGTGTTGTCGGAAGCCGCCAATGGCAAGCCACAGGCGCTCATTATCGCGACGGGTTCCGAGGTGGGCCTGGCCATGGATGCACAAAAATCCTTGGCTCAAGACGGCATTAATGTACGAGTAGTTTCCATGCCTTCAACCAATGTATTTGATCGTCAAGATCAAGCATACAGGGACAGCGTGTTACTAAAGGGTAGTAAGCGCGTAGCTGTCGAAGCTGGTGTGACGGGGTATTGGTACAAATATGTTGGCTTGGACGGTGCAGTAATTGGCATAGATACCTTTGGCGAATCTGCTCCGGCAGGTGAATTGTTCAAACACTTCGGCTTTACCATTGAAAATGTGGTGAAAGCCGTGAAAAGCATACTTTAAATTTCTGGTAGCGATACAGCGGACTCTATGAGCTTTGCTTGAAAGGGCAGAAAGTGTCCACATAACCTTGCTGTGATAATCATCGTAAGGCCATATCAAGTCAGTCTCAGTGTTGCAATTGTAGTAGCTGATGCAAACATCGAGGCTAACATACTGCTCCTTTCCGTCGAAGTGGGCACTTAGCGTTGCAGCGGTAGGATTGGCGGCACGCTTCAAGGTTATCCTGTCGTCCGGTTATTTGTGACAGAGCATATGAAGATGCTCGAAGTTTAAATATTTGATTAGCTTAGCTAAAACTTCAGTGCAGCTCTAAGAAATTTGTCTGAATAGTTACAATTTTAGTTATAAAACCAGGAGAGAAACATGACAATCAAAGTTGGTATCAATGGGTTTGGTAGAATTGGCCGTATGGTGTTCCGCGCAGCGGTGAAAAATTTTCAGGACATCGAGATCGTGGGCATTAACGACCTGCTTGAACCCGACTACTTGGCTTACATGTTGAGCTACGACTCCGTGCATGGCCGCTTTGACGGCAGCGTCTCCATTGAAGGCAATACCTTGGTCGTCAACGGTAAAAAAATCCGCCTGACTGCCATCAAAGATCCCGCCGAACTAAAATGGAATGAAGTGGGCGCTGATATAGTCATCGAGTCCACCGGTCTCTTTCTCACTAAGGAAACCTGTGAAAAACACATCGCCGCTGGCGCAAAGAAAGTCATCATGTCTGCGCCGTCCAAGGATGACACGCCGATGTTTGTGTTCGGCGTGAATGACAAGACTTATGCTAACCAAACAATCATATCCA
>JBKJQT010000179.1:0-3219 GCA_046593855.1 Candidatus Nitrotoga sp.
TAGGTAATATCGCACCATTGGCTTATGAAAAACAGTTTGCAGCTCAACAACCGATTGTGGTGTCCGAAATTACTTGACCACTACACAATGTACCGTGGCAGTGCCGTCATCAGGCGATGATAAAGGATTTGTTCTGGCTCGGTAAGCGGTTTTTTTGCATAGAATGGCCAAGGCGCGTTGCCTACTTTAGAATCGCCCCGTCTTTTAAGAATGCCAAGAATAATAAGGGTGAAGGCTATGAGGACGATTGCTAAAATTGTGTCTTCACTGGCGATATCTTCCATGTTGTAAAATATCTAACATTAATCAACGTTGAGTATTGAATCAAGATTAGCAAGTATTAATTATGAAATTATTACGTTAAGTTGAAACAGAGCTTGGCCGAACCATAAAGCCCACTCCAAAGGGGATAGCGGCTTTTTTTGTCTGGCCCTTAATTATTCTGCTAATTTTAGTCTGCAAATCATGGAGGAGAACCCGCAACCTGTTCTATCTGCGTTCAGCACACTGATTGCAGGATCAGAGGATGTTAAGAATTTCTTGCGAATATTGGGCGTGACACAAATCAATCTTCCTCTACTGGCGATGTGGCAAATTTGTTATGTGTGTGAACCGCTATGAGTTGACCTTACTTTAGGGCACCTTTAACTATTTAGCAGCATCTCCAGCTTTTGAAGAGAAAAAAAGCAATATCGATTTTTACAATTTATTCGATCACAACACTATAAACTATGCCGGATATTTTTCTGATCAAGGCAATCGCCAAGACGATTATTCTGCCCCCCACAGGGTTGCTATTAATCATTCTCATTGGCCTGTTTCTGGTTCATAGATTTCCGCGCACAGGCAGAGGGATCGCAATCATTGCAACGGTCTACCTGCTTGCGTTGTCTACTCCCTTTGCTGCTTATCAACTGATGCATTTTCTCGACACATCACCTCCGCTCGATCTCAATGAAGCGCGTCGTGCCCAAGCTATCGTGATCCTCGGTGGCGGAATTCGCAACAATGCGCTGGAGTACGGCGGAGATACATTGGGGCGGCTGACCCTTGAGCGCGTGCGCTACGGCGCGCGGGTCGCCAAGAATACAGGGTTGCCGGTGCTCGTCGCCGGTGGATCGGTACTGAGTGGTGAAACGGAAGCAAAGTTGATGCGAGAGGCTCTGGAAAACGAGTTCGGAATCAAAGTTCGCTGGAGTGAAGATAAATCAAGAAACACGCGCGAGAATGCGGCATTCGCTGCTGCAATACTGGCAAAAGAGAACATTCGGCATGTCGTGCTCGTCACGCACAGCTTCGACATGCCACGGGCAAAAGCGGAATTCATTACGGCGGGATTGCCGGTGATTGCAGCCCCTACCGGAATTTTAAATGGCAACCTCGAATGGCCGTCAGATTATTTGCCTGGAATCGGAGGATTGCAGGCGAGTTACTACGTTTGCTATGAGCTTTTGGCGAAGCTTGTTATGCGGATGTCTTTCTTTCAATAAAGAGCACCTCTAAAAATCCAATTTTGCGAGCAGCCGCTTCGCCGCTTGCCTGCTTACCCCATTGTGTCACAATACGGGATTACTCGAAAAAATCGCTTACATATCAACTATATGCCGCGCTCAAATTTTTTACTTGTGCCTTGTCTTGCTTAGAAACTTAAATTTTTAGAGGCGCCCTAAATCCATTACAAGTTATAGCGGCAATCCTTCATCAGTCCTTCGCCATCCTCCGCCCTTGCCACCACGAGTACAGCACTGGGATCACGATTAGCGACAACAGCGGTGCCGTTAGCATGCCACCTACCAACGGCGCGGCAATGCGTTTCATGACTTCTGCACCGGCACCTTGGCTGAACATTACTGGCAACAAGCCCACCACGATTACCGAGACGGTCATCATTTTTGGACGGATGCGCAGCAGTGCTCCCTGGATGATGGCGTGGTGCAAATCATGGGGGTTATTCAAGTGCCCGGCGCGGCGTAAGTCTTCGATGGCATTGTCCAGATACAGCAGCATTACTACGCCAAATTCGGCGGCTACTCCAGCCAGCGCAATGAAGCCTACCGCTACTGCCACTGATAGGTTATATCCCAGCGCGTATACCAGCCAGAAGCCGCCGATCAGGGAGAAGGGCAGGCACAGCAGCACCAGCAGTACTTTGCCGAAATGGCGGAAGTGCATGTATAGCAACAAGACCGCCAGTATCAGCGTCAGCGGTATGACCCACTGCATGCGTTCTTTGGCATGTTGCAAATTTACGTACTGTCCCGACCAGGCAATGGCATAACCGGGTGGCAATGTCACTGATTTTTCCAGTGCACGCTTGGCCTCGTTCACATAACCGCCGAGATCGCGCCCGGTGATGTCGATATACACGTAGGCGGTCAAACGCGCGTTTTCGCTTTTGATTTCCGAAGCCCCCTCACTGAAGTGCAAATGCGCCAGTTCGCCCAGCGGTACTTGCGCGCCGGAAGGCAGGGTGATTCGGCTGGCTGCTATTGCCGATAGAGAATCGCGCAGGGCACGTGGGTAACGCAGGTTGATCTGAAAGCGTTCGCGTCCATCAATCACCGTGCCAATGTTTTCGCCACCGATTGCGCCTTGCACCAGGCGCTGCACATCGGCTACGGTAACCCCATAGCGTGCGGCGTGCGCCCGGTTAATGTCAATGTCCAGATATCGCCCGCCGGTGGCACGCTCAGCGAATACAGTACGCGTACCAGGCACGCTCTTGATCGCCGCCGCGATTCGTTGAGCCAGTTCAGCGATGCCAGCCAGATCCGGGCCAGTGACTTTAATTCCCAGCGGCGTTCTGATACCGGTGGAAAGCATATCTATGCGGGTGCGGATCGGGTAGCCCCAGGAGTTGGTGAGCCCTGGCAGACGCACCTGGTCATCGAGCTTGTGTATCAATTGTTCTACCGTTTCTCCCGGCGGCCACTGGTCGCGCGGCTTCAGCAGAATGGTGGTTTCCAGCATCGAAAGCGGTGCCGGATCGGTCGCCGTATCGGCGCGTCCGGCTTTGCCGAATACTCGCTCGACTTCCGGCAGTGCACGAATCAGGCGATCTGTGATTTGTAAAATATTGGCCGCCTCGTCTACGGACAAGCCGGGCAAGGTTGTTGGCATATACAGCAGGTCGCCTTCATACAGTGGGGGCATGAATTCGCTGCCCAGCTTGGCCAACGGCCATATCACGGTAGCTAATAGCAGTAGCGTGGCGAGTAT
>JBKJQT010000247.1:0-2831 GCA_046593855.1 Candidatus Nitrotoga sp.
CATATCGGGCGTTGATGTAGTCTTTAGAACCTTCATCTTGCCAGTAATGGCCGCCCTTTCCTACCCCATTTCAACAGTAAATTCCGCTCGCATTGTTAGTTCTGCAAGAGGCTCGTAGTTTGAGATAATTTTTTATTTTACCTTAAGTATAATTGTTTCATTCTTTAAAAATCGTAAGGTTTTTATTTATCAGTTAGCAAGGAATTTCGAGAGTAGGTGGTCAAGCAAGTAGTGGAAGCGCGTTGCTAAACCATTTTTATTCGATCGAGAAATGACCTAGTCACTAGACTGGCGGAACTTTTGACGTGAGCCGTCTTCTAAATCCCCTCTAGTTCTGAAGAGGTTACCCATGAAAAACGTTTGCTGCCGCAAGTTATTTGTTGTGCTCGGTGTCAGCCTGTGCATGGGGCTGGGTACAACGTTGACGCAGGGAGCTGAAGGGGCGGCGATTGCGGTCTCTATCTCGTCGTTGGCGTCGGGCGCGGTCAAATGGCACCCTGGCCACTATGCGGCGGTGGACCGAAAGCAAAACGACAAGTCGGCATATCTCAAAGGCCTGTATGCCGATCTTGATGCGAACCCGGCCTTGCGCGGTGTGTTGCTTCGTTTTGCTTGGTTTGAACTCGAACCCACCAAGGGCAACTACGATTTCAGTGCCATAGAAAAACATTTGAGTGAACTGGCCGCGCACCACAAGCAATTGATCTTGCTGGTGGAAACAAAAAGCTTCGGCTATCCCAATGAAGGGTCTATCGTGCCCGATTATGTGCTCAATGATCCGCAGTTCGAAGGTGCTGTGTTCAAGTTTCCGGCAGGGCCGAAAGATTCGAATGGCCAAAGCCGAAGTGGGCGTCGCGGCAGCAACCTGAAGTTGTGGAACCCGCAAGTCTATGAACGCTTGTCTGCGTTACTGACCGCTTTGGGCAAACGCTTTAATGCACATCCAAATTTCGAGGCACTGGGGCTACAGGAAACCGCGATGGGCAAGTCTGAAGAATCCATCACGCCCCAGCAGGAACATGCTTTCTTTGAAAATTTGCTCAAGCTGCACGCGCAATTGCGGACCAATTTCCCCAACACCGTGACGATTCAGCTCACCAATTACCCGATCAATAAACTCGATTTGCTGACCAGCCGGTTCAAGACAATGGGAACTGGTTTGGGCGGCCCGGATATTTTCTTGAGTGATCCCGGCTTGAATCGGCCTGGAGGTGTCTACAGCTATTACCCCAAACTTGCCGGCACGGTGCCTTTGGCACCGATGGTTGCGGCAGGCAACTACATTGCCGCACGACATGGCGGCTCAGCCGATGAAGCGCCTCGCGTGGATCAGCTCTATAACTTTGCGCGCGACCGCTTGAAAGCCAACTACATTTTTTGGTCGCGCCCGGCCGATCGACCGAGGTATTTTTCGCAGGTACTCGATATATTGAACCAACCTGAATTGCGCGCTGATCCGGCGGGCGGGTTGAGCAAAGACTGTCCAAGCGAGTTTGCTTCCTGCGTGCGTTGACCGAATGCCGGCTTCCAGGACGGCAGCCGGCTCAATGGCCGACAAGAAGTAAGCGCGAGGTGCCCGCTTTTGACTCGAGCGAACTGGGTAAAAGTGGCGTAGACAGGCAATTAGAGAGAAATCGGTAAGGTGCTGTGGCCGTTTACGGGAATTAAAATGGATCTGACATGATCAAACTAGAATTAATGGAATGCAAAACAGCCAGCTGCAAGAGGTGAACTTCGAAATTGAATCCGCGTTATTTTAAGTCCTCAACTGAAATTCCATATTCAGAAGACCATGGAACAGGCCATGCCCAAACAGTTAATGAGAATTTAGTTCCAGATGTTACGTCAAGAACTTGATGGGGGTGCGTAACCTGTCCCGGCCAAAAAAGAGCATGTCCAACGGGAAGATTTTTGTTATTGTAATTTTGCCGAGGAAAAACAAGGTCGCCACCAGTAAAATCATCATTAAGCTTAACAAGCATTGACACCATAGAGACGTCATGATGTAGCTTCATATTCTTTGCATCATTTTCTCCATAACGTACAAAATAAGGAGAGGTAAATCCTAGGATATTCAATAGTGGAAATACATACAGAAGCGAAGGTAGGCATTTGCCCATAATTTGCTTGCAAATATCTATTGAAAATACTCTGCTTAAATTATGAAGGTTAAGTTCAGAAGTGGAATACCCATCTGGATTGTGCGCATAAAATAATTCTGGTCGTGAATCTAACTCTTTAATAAGAGCAGCACAATAATCAGGCGTCCAAAAAGGAGTCGAATATATATCATTAGCAACTTCTGTGAATACTCCACATTTATTTGCTATGTAATCTTTGCTATGTAAGATATTCATTCTTAATTTAATTCAAACAAACACAATTCCTCGCTCGTCAGTTTTTTAATAATATACAAAAAAATATGCATATATTGCTGTCCGTCATTGTAGAGCTGAGCTTTAACTCAGGAGTCTAGATCATGGCACAAAAACGATAGAATTTCTAGAGTTGCGGATACTGCCGAGCAGAGGGCTAATAGAAGTGCAATGCGGCTGCATGGACCCCCCAATGCTTCTTAAATATCCACTCGTAATCAAATTAACCGGATAAGTAAAAATGTACTACAAGTCTGAAAAAGTGTGTTTACGTGCCACATAAACAAAATGCTTGACCATCGTTATTTGCTCTGTATAATGCGCCCCTCTCGTTGCTACGGCAGCCCGTTCTTTAAAAGTTTACAGACAACCGACGAGTGTGGGTACATGCGCTGAGGTATTGATGTTCAGGCGAATTAGTTCGCATGAGCGTTATGACTCAAGACATAAAAGCAG
>JBKJQT010000221.1:0-2502 GCA_046593855.1 Candidatus Nitrotoga sp.
AACGAGTCTTGCGGCTCAAGGGCGGCGACCCCTTCATTTTCGGGCGTGGCGGGGAAGAAATCGAGACCCTATCTGAACACAAAATAAATTTTCAGGTCGTACCGGGCATCACCGCTGCCTCCGGTGTTGCAGCCTATGCCGGCATACCGCTCACGCACAGAGATCATGCACAGTCCTGTATTTTTGTAACGGGCCATCTGAAAGACGGTGGCATGAACCTCGATTGGGAAATGTTGGCACGCCCCAATCAGACCATTGTGGTTTACATGGGCCTGCATGGTCTCGAAATACTATGCTCTAAACTAATAGCACATGGCTTGCCGGAATTCACCCCTGCCGCTATCGTGCAACAGGGAACAACGCAAAATCAGTGTGTAGTTTGCGGAACTCTGGCTACATTACCAAATATCGCAGAGGCTGCAAAACTTAAAGCCCCAACTTTAATCATCATAGGCGGCGTAGTAAAACTCAGAGAGAAACTCTCGTGGTTTGAGACCGATAAAACTTAAACAACGTAAATATTTTTGCACATACAACTTTAACAAACAGTTTCATGTCTATGTAAATTAAAAAATAATTTTCTGTTTGCTAATAATATTTTGTTATGCAGAACTACTTGGCTTTCAAGCGCTTAAACTCTTCTGCTGCCTGCCATAAATACCAAGTAGCTGTGGAGCGATATGGACTCCATTCTAGTCCAATTTTGAACAGCTCCTTGGGCAGGGACTGCTTGGGCAGTGACTTCATCACTCGCCAACCTTCACGCACGCCAAAATCATCAATGGGCAAAACATCCGTGCGTTCCAGCGTGTGAATAAGAAACATCTCTACCGTCCAGCGACCAATACCACGTAACGAAACCAGCCGAGAGATTAATTCTTCATCCGTCATTGCCAACGCGGCACTCCTTGCGGGCACTATTCCATCCAGAGTCCTTTCCGCAATTCCATGAATTGTCATAACCTTCGCAGCAGAGAAACCACAGGCGCGCATAATATTTCCGTCGGTTTCGAGTATTCTCGTCGGCGAAGGAAAGGATGCATCCGGATAGAATGCTAGAAATCGATTAAGTATGGCTTCGGCTGCCCGCGCATGGAGTTGCTGATGTGCGATTGCCCGGATCAAAGCCTCATAGGGTTCACGTTCAGGTTTTGCCTGTAATCCACATCGGCCGACGCGAGCAATCAAACTTGCCCAATCTGGATCTGAGGCTGCCAGATGCGCAACTGCGGGGCCAAATGGATTCACAACCATAGGAGCGGTGTCTATTGCTACAATCATAGTGCCTTCCTGAACGTCAGGTTGATGCGCTTGTCGCCGAGGATAGGATGATATCCTTCCGAAAGTGGGGCAATGCTGTGAAAATTAAACCTGGAAGGTCCACCCCAAACCGCTACATCACCGTGCACAAGCTGTAGCGCTTGGGTCGAATCGTGCGACTTAATCCACCGAACAAAAACACCGCAGGTAGACCAAGGGATACTGAAACAATCGGGGCAGACTCGTCGCGCTCATTCTTGTCCTGATGCAAGGATAACCGGGCGCCTGGTTCGTAACAATTAATCAAGCAGGCATCGGGCAAGAAACTCTCATACCCAGCGCGCATCGCCGCCCTCCTCGCTAGGTCTACGAATGTTTCAGGCAAAGCTGGCCATGGACATCCAGTTTCTGGATCGATAGCACCATAACGATATCCGCTACGATCTGTTATCCAGCCTGCCTGCCCGCAATTGCTCATTGCCACCGACATCCGAAAACCGCCTGGAGTAATCATGTGACGAAAAGGCGATTGAGCAACGACCTTTTCTAACGCGACTATCAAGGCAGTATCGACATTTTTGGCAAAGCCTCGCAATAAAAATGCGCCATCATCAAGACAAATCTGTTGCAGATTGAGGTCTGACAGATCATCAAAAAGATCAGCATTCATATTTTCGTTCTATATGTGGCCTTGAGGAAAGCCCATAGCAAGTATTCCGCAATACAATGATCGGTATCGGTGATTTCTGACGGGCACGCCATACTTATACACGTGTTCGAAATGTCCGCGATATGATTCTGAAGGCTGCCTCTGAAGGCTTCTTTGGCATATCCAATTTCTATTGTGTCCACTGCTCAAGTCTTTCTATCCACCTTCTGAAAAGTGGACAGTCTTGCCGGATGGCATCGAGTCCTATTTCGAGTACCGCCAATGTTCCCATCAACGGTTTTTCATAACTCGGAAGCAAATTTATAATGCGCTTGGAAGGCGCAGTTTGGGGCGAAACATTAATTTCCTCAGGTGTTGCAAACTGATCGCGGATAGCCTGAAATCTAGTCGATAAATCCGGCCTACCGATGCCTGAGCCAAGCTTGCTGTAGTGGTCAAGTAATTTCGGACACCACAATCGGTTGTTGAGCTGGACACTGTTTTTCATAAGCCAATGGTGCGATATTACCTAAAGCTGAATGCCTTCTTACGCAGTTGTAAAAGCCCACGATATAGTCGGTCACATCTTTAAT